>CAYYFK010000014.1:0-15093 GCA_964471565.1 Candidatus Woesearchaeota archaeon
TCTCTTCATAGAAAAGAGAAAAAAGATTCAATTATAAAGCTTTCCAACATAAAATTCACAAGGTTTATAAATTAACCTCGGTTTTAGCCTGAAATATGGGAGTTAAAAGTTGGACAGAATTTTATAGTCATAATATTACGCTAAAAGAATTTTTAGGAAACTTCTATAGTCATGAATTTTTCAATGAGATGGCTAAAAGAAAACCAAAAAAAATACTAGAAGTTGGGTCTGGTTCTGGAGTCATGGGGATACTCCTAAGTCATCTAGGATATAAAGTAGTTTCAATTGACAGCGATAAAGGAGTAATTGATATAGCAAAAAAGAATAACAAAAAATTTAATGGAAGTACAGATTTCAAAGTAGGAGATGGCTTCAACCTAGAATTCAAAGATAATTCATTTGATATAAGTTTTTCACAAGGACTATATGAGCATTTTTCAAATAAAGAAATAAAAAAAATAACTGATGAACAACTAAGAGTTTGTAAGAATACTATTTTTGTTAGTGTGCCAAACAAAAACTATGGTACAAAAGATGTGGGTAACGAGAGATTAATGAATAGTAGAAGTTGGTATAAGCTATTAAAAAAATTATATCCTGAAAAGAAAATCAAAGTTGTAGAGTATCAGTACTTTCTAAGAAAAAATAAACCAATAAAGACAATATTTAATCTTCTATTAAACAAAAAAGTTCAAACTCTAATCATGATTAAAAAATGAAAATTAATTATCTCTCCCCAGGAGAATTCTCAACAGAAGGACTAACAATTATATCTAATAAAATAAAAGAGTTTATGTTAAAAAATAAAGTAGAATTTGTAAATAAAAGAGAAGACATAAGACACATTCATTCTCACGGATTTCTTCTATCAACTAAAAATAAAGATAAAAAAGTAAAAAAGATATACTCCCTATATTCATACATAAATGAAAATACATTCAAGACATTTTTTAACACTATAGAATCAAACTTTAAACTAGGACAAGAATACCCAGAAGGACATTCAAGAATAAAAGATTTAATTCTGCCCTCCTTAAGTTCACTAATACCTTTATGGATAAAAAAACATTATCTCAAAAATATGGATATTTTAGTAGTCCCAACCATTCATATGAAGAACGAACTAAATCTCAAAAACATAAGAGTTATTCCATTCGGAATAGATGAAAGTAAATTTAAAAATCTAAAAACAAAAAAACAAAGGTTGAGAGTTTCATATTTTGGCCATAATGATTCATTGAAAGGAGTTTATGACGTAATTCAAGCATTTGGAAAAATAAAATCCAATGTAGAATTGCACATATATCTCTCGGAATTTTCTGAGAAAACAGAAAAGCTTGCAAAAAAACACAATAATAAAATAGAAGTTTTCGGAAAAGTAGAAAATATAGAAAAAGCCTACAATGAAAGCAACATAATTGTAATCCCCTATAGAACTAAAGCAGGAGCCACAGGAATCCCACTAGTTCTTTTAGAAAGCATGGCTTGTGAAAGAGCAATAATAACAACTAACTTAGAAAATCTAAAAGAGGTTGCACAAGATTCAGTAGAATATGTTAAACCAAATTCCCCGAGTCAAATAAAAAACAAAATTATAGAATTATTAAATAATAAAGAAAAGAGAATTGATTTGGGGAAAAAAGCAAGAGAGAGAATTTTAGAAGAATACACTGAAAAAAAGATGTTTGATAGATACCTAAAGTTATACAACTCAATGATTTAAAAATTTAGGAAACAATAAATTAGAAACTTCATCCAGTGTTTGTTCTTCACTTTCAGATTTAATCTTATTCAGATTACCTAATCCGGGCAAAATCATATCAAATAGTTTTTCTTGCCTTTCTAAATCTCCTGCAGGGTGTCCTGGCTTTCTTTTATACAAAACTTCAGGATCATTATACAAATAAAAAACCATTGTTGGCTTTGGAAAGATAGAATACAATGCTTTTCTCAATTTATTATTAACATTTTTCATCAATAGTAAATCAGTAGCATACCTATCTACAATAACAATCTCATCTTTAATCCTTTTAGGAAAAATATCTTTCAAATATCTTAAATAAAGATCTAAAGCAAAAACTGGCGCCGCAAACGAATAAATCAGTTTTTTCTTCAAAGATTTCTTAGATGGTTTAGAGCTTTCCTCTTTTTTCTCTTTAGCTTTATACTTTCTACCAAAAAATTGTATTGGGAGAAGATTATTTCTTCCCCTTCCAGTATATATCAATGAAGACTTCAATTTATTTTTTTTAAAAATATCAGATAAGCTGCTTGTAATTGTGCTCTTTCCTGAACCATCCATACCAATAAAACAAACAAGAGGACTAGGTCTAATTAATTTGCCCATTTTCCATAATGAACTCATAAAAAGGGTTCTAAAAACAGAAAAAGGATTTCTCAAAACAAGAGACTTCTTAATTTCTGGTTTCAAAGCATCTAGCTTCTTAAAATCTAATTCTTTATAGGCATGAAACATATTTTTTGACAACTCTCTACCTAAAATATTTTTTATTGAATTAAAAACATAGCTCGTATCTAATCTCTTTTTACGTAGTTCTCTAACCAGCGGAGCATATCTAGCTTTTTCACCACTTAATTTAGAGTGAAAGAGAATATTAATTAACAAATCTTCATCAGAAATTACATAAAAAGAGTCTACTTTTTTTCTTCTTTCTAAAACTTGTTCTGCCTTGAGATAGGGTATACTATTTCCAGAAATACCTCCTTCATGAAAGTGAAATTTGACTAACTTCTGCTCACTAGGCAAATATTTCCAAAACCCAGAATGACTAGAATATGGACTTATTGGTTGTCTAAGAAAACCATTGGAAACAAGTATTTTTTCAAACTTTTTAGACTCTTCTTTTTTAACAACAATATCTATATCCTTTCCAACTTGCTCATTATCATAAATCAAAAAATCATAGTTTCTAATGATTGCATAATCAAGATTATCAGAATCAAATTCATTCAATATTTTTTTTATAATTTCGGTTGATTCATACATCTCAATACCTCAATTTCCTAAATACATCTTTCCATGTAACCTCAATCAATTTATATAGGTTTTTGTCAACAAATTTTCTACTTTTAACTCTTATTGGTTTTACAATCTTAATTAAGTTCGTATAATTGTCTCGCTGTTCTTCTAAATTTTGCCTAGTTTGGTCTTTTCTTCTTTCTGCCAATATATCTATATCTACATCCAACAAAAAAATAAAGTCTGGCCTTGGGAAAATCTTAACTAAGAATTTTATCAATTTGCTATTTTTAGCATAGGGGTACTGGCCATACATTCTATAAAAATACCTATCAACTATCAATAAATCTCTTTTTCTTAGCTTTGGATAAATATGAAACAAATATCTAAACAAGTCTTCAATAAAAACATAAAGAAAAAGCAATTCTAACTTTAGACTAAATTTTGGTATGCTCCCTTTATTTATAGACTCATCATACACGCTTTTGCCTTTTTTTTCCATTTTCTTTGAAATTAATTTTGTCCAAGGAAAAATAGGTTTCCAGCCAAAATAATAATACTCTGATTTAAGGTTAAGCCTATCAAAAAGTTTAACATATTCTCTCAAAAGTCCTTTGCTTAATGTAGTCTTACCAGAACCATTAACTCCAGAAAAAGCAATCAAAGTTCCCTTTCTTTTTAGAGAAGCTCTTTTTGAAAAGAATTGAAAAATCTGTTTAGATAAAAACCAATTAATCAAACAAAAATCTTTACTGAATATCCTTTTTAGGTTTGCAGGAATTATAAATGAATTTTTCAAAGAGTACGGAAATTTTTTAGAACTAACAAATAATTCCTCTGGATTAGTTTTAAAACATCCAATAAATCTTGAAAAAGAATATTTCCATCCGTATCTGCCAGTTATAGAATAAATATATTTCCAATCCAATTCTTTTTTTAATAAATCTGAAATCAACTCATACTCATATTTTTCAATTTTGTAATTTTCAAATAATATATGAGAGAGATGTATCATTAATTGGTTTTCAAAAGAAGGAACGTAAACTAACTCATTCAATTTAATCTTAGTTTTTTCAACTTCATCAGCAGTTAGGCACTTCATACCCAACCAACCAATTTGCCTATGAATATGCAAAACTAACAAAAATCCTTCATTATATTTAACCATCATAGTTTTATATGGCTCATTTTTTTCACTAAAATAAACATAAAATCCTTCTTTTTTCAATAAATTTATGGCTTCTTTATATTTTTTTGTCGTAGTAATCAGAATATCCAATCCTCCAATAGAATGATTGTGCTTCTTAGTCTGTTTAAACAAAACATAGGAGAGATTATTATCTTTTAATAATTTTAAAGGATGTATGTATTGCTCATCAATTAGGTAATTTTTTAACATAATACGGGCAGAAACACCCAACTTATAAAACTTATTAAGTAAAAATTCACATAAAGAGGATTATTTAGTAAAACATATAAAAGAACTAATTCTCACAAATTTGAATAAATGAATCAAAACAATATAACTTGGCACAATAGAAAAATTTCAAGAGAAAACAGATTAGATCTAACTAAAAATAAAAATAAAGTAGTCTGGTTCACCGGCCTATCTGGATCAGGAAAATCAACAATAGCCATTGAATTAGAAAAAAAACTTCACGAAAAAGGAATTCTAAGTTACGTTTTAGATGGAGATAATGTAAGACACGGTCTAAACAAAGATTTAGGATTCTCAACAAAAGATAGAGAAGAAAATATAAGGAGATTAGCAGAATTAACAAAATTATTTCATGATTCTGGAGTATTCACAATAGCTTCTTTTATAAGTCCATTCAAAAAAGAAAGAGACCTAGCAAGAAGTTACGCTGGAGAAGACTTTATTGAAGTACATGTAGACTGCCCCTTAGAAGAATGTGAAAAAAGAGATACAAAGGGACTATACAAAAAAGCAAGATCTGGAGAATTAAAAGAATTCACAGGAATAAGCCACCCATATGAGATTCCAGAAAACCCAGAAATAACAATAAATACAAAGGATAAAAATGTAGAAGAATGTGTTGAAGAAATAATTAGATATCTCAAATTATAACATAATTCTTTAAATAATAAGAAGATTTATAAGTTATCCTTATTTCCTAACCAAAAAGAAAATGTTCGAACAAAAAAGCAATAAAAAAGAGAAGGTTGGTAAAAAAATAGGTTATATATTTAGTTATTTCCTGTTCACAACGATTCTATTTTATTTATTGACTTTTCTAGACAAAATTCCATCACATTGGACGTATCTCCATATGGTGGTTATAACTTTTTTAATAGTATTAATTGGAATCTTTATTGGGGGTAGATTAAAATAGGTTTTTTCAAAGGGTTCAAAAACGGATCTCAAAAATTTGGAAACAATATAGCAGTAATCATAAATACTGTCCTACTCTTGCTAGTTTACATTGTAGGAGTTGGGATAACTTCTATAATCTCAAAAATAAGTGGAAAGAAATTCTTAGACACAAAACAATCTAAAGAAAAAGAAAGTTATTGGGTAGATTTAAACCTAAAAAAGAAAAAATTGGAGGAATATTATAAACAATACTAAAATGCCAGCACCAAAAAATCCAAAAAAATACAGGGAATGGAAAAATAATTTGTATAGTTCATGGCAAAATCCAGAACGTAAAAAAAAGATGAGTAATCTATTTAAAAACAGAAAGTTTTCAAAAGAAACATTAAGAAAAATGAGTGAAGCCGCAAAAAAAAGAAATGGCAAAGAAAACCCCTTCTACGGGAAAAAACACACTGAAGAAACAAGAAGAAAAATATCAAAAGCCAATAGTGGAAAAAATAGTGCAAGATATGGAAAACCTGCTTGGAATAAAAATAAAGAAATAAGCCAAAAAACAAGAAGAAAAATATCTCAATCAATGGAAAAAAAATATCTTGAAAATCCCTCTCTCAGAAAAAAATTATCTTTAGATCGTAAAGGAAAGAAATTTTCAATAGAGCATAGATCTAAAATATCTAAAAAAACAAAAGAGTTTTACAAGAAAAATCCTGAATTTAATAAACATAAAAACAATCCAATGTGGCAAGGAGGAATATCCTTTAGTCCATATAATATTTTATTCAACAAAAAATTTAAAGAAAAGATAAAAAATAAATATGGGAAAAAGTGTATTCATTGTAAAAAGAATAATAAAATTAACATACATCATATAAACTATATTAAACTACACAGTACGCCACTAAACTGTATCCCTGTATGTCACAAGTGTAACACAAAATTTAATTCTAATCGTGATTTCTGGTTCGCCTATTGGTGTAATTTCTTAAATATAAGACAAGAAGATAATATGAAAGAAGCTGGAATAATTTCAAAAATGGGAAAGGAGGAACTATTAAATCTCGTAGGAAACATAAAAAATGACTAAAAAAAACCAATTCATACTAGGAATTTCATGCTATTATCACGACGCATCGGCAGCACTATTAAAAGATGGGAAAATAGTAGCGGCAGCAGAAGAAGAAAGATTTACTAGAAAAAAGCATGATACAAATTTCCCACTTAATTCAATAAAATATTGTTTAAAAAAAGAAGGAATTACAATAAATCACGTTGATCATGTCGGATTCTATGAAAAGCCCTTTCTAAAATTCGAAAGAGTTTTATCTCAACATTTAGAAAAATTTCCAAGAAGCATGAAAACATTTCTAAGCTCAATGCCATCTTGGTTAAATGAAAAATTGAGAATAGTTAAAACAATAAAAAAGAAACTAAAATACAAAGGAAGCATTTTATTTATAGAACATCATCTAGCACACGCAGCAAGCACATTCTTACCAAGCCCATTCAAAAAAGCAGCAATTATAACATTGGATGGAGTAGGGGAATGGGCAACAACGACCTATGGATTAGGAGAAGGAAAAGAAATAGAACTAATAAAAGAGATAAGATTTCCTGACTCAATAGGACTATTATATTCTACAATAACTGCCTATTTAGGATTTTCAGTAAACAACTCAGAGTACAAAGTTATGGGGCTTAGTCCATACGGAGAAGGAGATAAAGAAAAAAATCCATATTATGAAAAACTAAAAAAAGTAGTTGACATAAAAGAAGATGGAAGCTATAAATTTGACATGAGTTATTTCAAGTATCATTACAAAGACAGAATGCCATCTAAAAAGATGTGTAAACTTTTTGGAGGGCCAATTAGAAAAGGAGAATCAGAAGTAACACAAAAACATAAAGATATAGCTGCGGCACTTCAAATAGTAACAGAAGAAATAATTACAAAGATATTAAATCATCTTCACAAAGAAACAAAATGTGATAATTTAGTATTTTCAGGGGGAGTAGCTCTAAACAGTGTATATAATGGAAAAATATTGAACAATACTCCTTTCAAAAAAATATGGATTCAACCAAACGCCTCAGACGGAGGAACAAGCATTGGGGTTGCTTCATACATATACAATGTAATTCTAGACAATGAAAGAAGTTATCAGCTAAAGGATGCCTTCTTAGGACCAGAATATTCAAAAGGGGAAATAAAATCATTTCTAGATAAAAATGACATAAAGTATTCCGAATTTAAAGATGATAAAGAGTTAGTAAAAACAACTGCCAAATTGGTCGCAGATAATAATGTTGTTGGATGGTTCCATGGGAGAATGGAATGGGGTCCAAGAGCATTGGGTTCTAGAAGTATTTTAGCAAATCCATGTAATCCAAATGCTCAAGAACTACTAAATACAAAAGTAAAACATAGAGAGAAATTTAGACCATTTGCTCCAGTTGTATGCGAAGATGACGCTCTAACGTATTTTGAATGTGATAAACCAATTCCAGAACCTACAGACTATATGCTTATGGTTTACCCAGTAAAAAAAGAATGGCAAGATAAAATTCCTTCAGTAACTCACGTAGATGGATCAGGGAGATTACAAACAATACGTAGACCACAAAATCCACTTTATTACGACACAATCAAAGAATTCGGAAAACTAACAAAGATTCCAATCCTAATAAACACCTCATTTAACATTAGAGGAGAACCAATAGTTTGCACCCCAAGAGATGCATATAAATGTATGATGGGAACAGGCATAGATTACTTAGTTATGGATAAATACTTAATCAAACGAGAAGAGAATCCTAGAGATATGTGGGATAGTGAAAAATACGCAATAGATTAAAATGAAAAAATCCAAAGCATTGATTATTAATTTAATTCTTTTATTTGTAGTTTGTTTAGTTTTTCTAACGATACTAGAAATAGTGTTAAGAGTAACAGAAGAAGAATCAAAAACAAATGAATTATTAATTTTTGATAATGAAACACTATATTTAATGAGACCAAATCTAGAGTATCATCTAATAGAAGGAGAGTTAGATTACAATGTAAAAACAAATAATGATGGTTTTAGAGATATAGATTTTGAAAATTATCTCTACAAAAATGAAATAATTCTAAACCTGGGAGATTCTATGACTTATGGAAAGGGAGTAGAAGTTGAAGAAACATTCTCAAATCTAATAGAGGACCAAACAGAATATTCTGTTCTGAATTTAGGAGTAAGTGGATTTGCAACCTTTCAAGAATACTATATTGGAGAAAGATATGCTAAAGAATATAAACCAGACATTATAATCCTGAATGTTTTTTACGGAAATGATTTAGCTGAAAACCTTGGGATAATAAACAGGACTCTTCAAAAAACGGAAGATAGTGTTCAAGGAAGGGCAGCAACAAAAGATAGACACTCGTACACTACATTTGAGAAAGTAAAAACATTCTTCAGAGAAACTTTAGGTCTAAAATCATATTTATTCTTAGCACAAAGATATGATAATACAATGAGAAATTTTAATTTCAAGCCTCCTATAAGGGTTAATTCATTCACACTAAAAATATTTGACAAAACCAAAGAAGATGATACAGAATTAAGTGAAGCATATGAAAAGACATTCATAAATATAGATAAAATAAATGATTTGGCAAAAGAAAATAACGCAGAATTTATTGTTGTATTAATGCCACCTAGGTTTCAAGTAAGAGATTCTGAATGGGAAGACACCATAAACCAATATACGATAGGAGACGAAAACTTTATAAGAGATTTGCCAAACCAAATATTCAAAGAGTATTTCAAAGAAAAAGAGATTAACTATGTCGATTTGCTCCCATCATTTATGGAAGTTTCAGATGGCACATATTACTACAATTATGATGGCCACTGGACAAGTAAAGGGCATGAGTTAGCAACAGAACAAATACTAACTAAAATAAAATGAAAAACAAATCATTATTAGGAGAGGCATGGGGTTTCTTGAAAGAAAGAAAGGCATGGTGGTTAGCTCCAATAATAATTTTATTAATCATTGTAGGAGTATTAATTATTTTTGGCTCAAGCAGCAGTCTATCTCCGTTTATATATGCATTATTCTGAAGGGGTTAAAGAATGGATAAAGTTGGGGAAAAAGTTCAAAATTTTTATAATGAAACTCCTTTTCCAGATTATGAACTAGAAAGATTTAACTCAAAAGAAGATTTAAAAATTTCTGCATGGCCTTTTTCAAATATTTTATATATGAGCATACCTGAAAATGCTTCATTAATAGATGTTGGAACAGGAACAGGTCAATTATCTGCACTTTTATCATTAAAGAGAAAAGAAGTATATGGGATAGATTTCTCAGATAGCTCACTAAATAAAGCAATTGCACTAAAGGAAAAATTAAAATTAGATTCACTAACCTTGAAAAAAATAGATATAACCGACAAAGAACAGGTAAATAGTATAGGGAAGAAATTTGATTACATGCTATGTACTGGAGTTTTACATCATACTGGAGATGCATATGGCTCATTTGAGAATATAATGAAATTAGTAAAGCCGGGAGGTTACGTTGCAATCGGACTCTATAACAAGTATGGAAGAATCCCATTAAAAATAAGAATCTTCTTAGCAAAAACTATTTTCAAAAATAATAATAGAATAAAGGATTATTTTATCAAGTTACAAATCGGAGATGTAAAAGACAAAGAGAGAGCAAGGGGTTGGTGGAACGATCAATATCTTCACCCCCACGAAACAACTCACACTGTTGGAGAAGTTCTAAAATGGTTCAAAAAACATAATATAGAACATATAGAAACACTTCCTTCCTGTAAACTTTCAGGTTCAGCAGATTCAGAAGTAGCAGGAGTATGGAATGAAACTGGGGAAAAATACCCAAAGATATTAGTAAGATTCTACAAACAATTGACGTGGATATGGAAAACCCATAAAGAGGGAGGATATTGGGTAACCTTCGGTAAAAAAAGAGACTAAATAGATAAATTTTATAAATCCTAGTCAAAACTTCTAAGACACATGAAAAAAATAAAAAACATTCTTTTTATATCTAATGCAATTCAATTTGCAGAAAGAACATATCCCTTCGGAAAAAGACTAGAAAAAAAGGGATATAAAATCAAATATGCAACGTATTCTAAAGAATGCATGGATTATTTCAAAGAAAAAGGAGTAGATGCCACATTTATCTTAGATGATATTTTGAGCTTTAATCCAAAACATAGATTAAATGATTATCTTGAATACTATGAAAAAAAGTACGACATTCCAAGTATGAACCTACTTTTATTGGGAGATAAAAACTACTCTAGAAAAGGAAGAGAAAAGGCATTAATCGGATTAGTTCAACATTTTAAATTTTGGGAAGAATACTTCAAAACTCACGATATTGATTTAATTATTGGAGGAGTTGAAAGATTCATAAACGAAGTTCCACGTGCGGTAATCAAAAAAAACGGAGGAGTGCACTTATCAGCAAAAACACAGCCACTTCCAAATACATTCACAATTTCTCCAGACCATATAGGCAGAATCTATTTACTAGATAAATATTGGGGAAAAAATCAAGATAAACCACTAACTGAAGAAGAAAGGGAATGGGCAGAAAATTATATGAAAGAAACAATAGAAAAGAAGAAAGGAGTAAATTTGGTTTTAATTCCTCCTTCAATAAATTTAGATAATGTTAAACTAACTCTAAAAAGATCTTACATAAATTTAGTAAAAGAAAAGATGAAGAATCCTTATGCAGATTTATTCAAAATAGCAAAAGAATTGGGAGCAAGATCGGTAAGAAGAAAATTTACAAAACTCTACTATGAAAAACCAGTAGAAGGGGAGAAATTTGTTTACTATCCATTGCATAGGGCTGCAGATGCAGCTATCTTAGTAAGAGCACCTCAATACGCAAATCAATTTGCTTTTATTCAAAACTTATCTAATCACTTACCAATCGGTTACAAACTTTATGTAAAAGAGCATCCAAATGGGGCAGGAGAAACTTCATTAAAAGAATTAAAAAAACTGAAAGATTCTCCAAACGTAAGATTATTACAGCCTCAAATTAGTAGTCATGATCTTATAGAAAAAGCAGACTGTGTAATAACAATAAATTCAAACGCTGGATGGGAAGCAATGCTGCATCAGAAGCCAGTTCTAACCTTTGGAACTTCTTTTTATGATAACTCAGGGTTAGTTTATCCATTAAGAGATTTTTACAAATTTGGTCCGTTATTCAAAGAGGCATTAAGTAGTAAATTCGATCGTGAAAAATTATTAAGATTTATAATTGCGTTAAAAAAATCTGTACGACCAGGAAATTTCCAATTCATAGGAAAACTAGAAAAGAACCTTTATGATGAAGAAAACTTAGATTTAGTAACAGAAGGAATAATAGACCATATAAAAGAAATAGAAAAAGATTAAACGTCTAAATTAATTCCAAATTTCTCATTTACTCTTCTTTGTAAGTCTCCAAGTTGTTCTCTAATATATTCAACTTGTTTTTCAGTTAAATGTAATTTCCAATCTCCAACAACCCCTTTCCTATAATGGCTAGTCAAAGATTGTTCTCCTCTTTCTCTTTTTTTATAATCAGATTCCTTACTGATGGTTGTTCTTTTTCTAAAGGAGCCTTCTTCAATAATTTTTTCAACAATTTCATCTCCATTATCAACTTCTAAATATTCCAAAATGTCTTTAACAACTTTATTTTGATTATGAGTCATATATTCATAAGTAAAACAGTGTATCTTTCCAGAATAATTCAATAAAGCTTCATACTCTAATTTTATTCTATTAACAAAATATTCCATTAGAACATCAGAAACTTTTTCAGAATCAGGAAGTCTTCCTTTTCTGACTTGATGAAAATGCCAAGAAACAATTCTATCTTTAGCATCCCTTAATATACATAATTTTTTTACATCTGGGTAATATCTATCTATCAAATCTAAACAAAGTAAATACTCTCCGGTTTTTTCACCAAGTATTTTTTTAGTTCTGTGTTTAGTACAATATTCATCATATCTTTTCATAAACATTTCATTAAACTCTTCCCTAGAAACCTTGAATAAGAAAGGAACTAAATCTGCAAAGAATCCTTGATGAACTCTATTAGTAATTTCAGCAAACTTTACTCCACCATCGGCATCTATTTTCTTTAAATTATCAAAAATATGTCCCTCTTCAATTCCATCTTGTCCCCTAGGTAAGGAAGGGATACAATCAACTTCTGGATGAGAATTCAACAAACCAGTAACCCAATAGGTACCTGCCTTTGCAGTACCAATAACCAAAAAATCCGGGCCCCTTATTTCTTTATTATCCATTTTTTATATGTAGCTCCATCCAATTCTTAAAACTTACTCTTTAGGAAAATCATTGGCATCAAATCTTGATATCTTGAAAGGATTAACTTTTCCTTCATTTTCTTTAAGCTCCACAGTAACTGCACTAACATAATTTAATTTTTTCAACATTTCAATAGCTTCCTCAGTATAACTTCCATTTGGATATGAAAAAGAGTCTATCTTTCCAAATTTATCTCTTAAAATTTTTGTAGATTTCGTAATTTCTTCTTCTTGTTCCACCTTATCTAATGAAGCTAATTGTTTATGAAAATGACTATGACTTCCAAATTCCATTCCATTTCCTATCATCTCTTTAATTTCCTCTTCAGACAAAAATAACTCCTTACAAAACTTTTCTTCTTCAAAACATTCAGAAAATAAATCATTCAACAATTCATCCTTAAGTGAAAAAGGCATAACTCCTAAATTTTGTTTTAGATTAGCTGTTAAATTATCATCAAATCTTCTTTTAGGGTTTATTCTGAACTCGCCATGAATTCTATACTTTTCAAAGATCTCATTTCCCTTACTTTTAAAAAATTTATTTGCAAGTTCAGCCATTTTTTCACTTCCTAACTTATCAAGTAAAAAATGAACCTTGTGCACATGAGGAACTTTAAAATCTGTTAAAGTTTGAGAAATAAGATAAAACATACCAGAAATACCCTTTTCTTTCAAAACGGGATAAACATTTTCATAATGATCTTTCAAACCATCATCAAAAGTTAACAAACAAGAGTTTTCAGGAATCTCTCCTCTTCCATTTAAGTAATCAACATATTGGCTCATCGAAATCATATTAAACTTTTTACTCAAGTAATCTACCTGGAATTTAAAATATTTAGTCAAAAATCCCTTTATGCTAGGATAAGGAGTATTTGGCATATCTCTAACATAATGGTAATTCACAATTGTAAGATTTGTCATAATAATGGACAAAAAAGGCAGAGATATATAAAGATTACTAAAGATTACTATTGAACCTTCATAATCTTTATAAATTAATCAGAGCCCTCCTCACTAATGGAAGAAAAAAGGAAGGTGTGTGTTATTATAACGAGTAGGGCTCACTACGGTCGGTTCAAACATATTCTAAGGGAGTTAAAAAACACTCCTTCAATTGAACTTCAGATTATAGTTGGTGCATCAGCAGTTCTAAATAGATATGGAGACATAATAAAAGATATCGAAAAAGATGGATTTCACATTAACGCAAAACTAACAATGAACATAGAAGGAGGAACTCCACTTTCAATGTCAAAAACAACCGGACTTGGCATTATAGAATTCTCAAGTGTCTTTGATAATTTAAATCCAGATATTGTTTTAGTTAGAGGTGATAGATTCGAAGTTTTATCTGCAGCAATAGCGGCATCATATATGAATATAACAATTGCACATATCGAAGGAGGAGATGTAACCGGATCAATAGATGAAAGTGTAAGACATGCTATAACAAAATTATCTCATATTCATTTTCCAACAAATAGAGACTCCGCGGAAAGACTAGTAAGACTTGGAGAAAACCCAAGTAAAATATTTTTAGCTGGAAGTCCAGATATAGAATTCATAAAAAATTGTGATCTTTCTCCTTTACATGACCTATATCAAAGATATGGGGGAGTAGGAGAAAAGGCAGATATAAGTGGAAAATATTTAGTGGTTCTTCAGCATCCTGTAACAACCGAATATGGGGAAGGATATAAACAAATTCAACATACTCTTCAAGCAATAAATAATCTAGACACTCCGACAATTTGGCTATGGCCAAACATGGACGCTGGATCTGAGGAAATAGCAAAGGGAATAAGAACTTTTAGAGAAGAAAATGATGTAAAAGGAAACATACACTTCTTTAGACACCTATCATCAGAAGATTATACAAGATTAATCAATAATTGTTCATGTTTAATTGGAAACTCATCAACTGGAATAAAAGAAAGTTCACATCTAGGAATTCCTGTAGTAAATATCGGAACTAGACAAGCAGGAAGGTTAAGAGGGAAAAATGTAATAGATTGCGAATATAATCAAGAACAAATTAGAAATGCCATTCAAAGACAAGTAGAACATGGAAAATACGAATCTGAAGAAATTTATACTGGTACTCCAAGTAAAGTAATACCGGAAGTTTTAAGTCAATGTAGTCTAGATGTACAGAAGAGGATAAGTTATTAAAATGAACATAATTGGAATAATACCTGCACGTGGTGGATCAAAAGGAGTCCACAGAAAAAATATTAAGGAACTAGCCGGAAAACCATTAATTCAGTATACGATTGATGAAGCAAAAAAATCTAAGAATATAAACAGGGTAATAGTTTCAACGGAAGACGAAGAAATAGCTCAAATTTCTAAAGATTTAGGTGCAGAAGTTATTATGCGTCCAGAAGAATTGGCAAGCGATAC
>CAYYFK010000015.1:0-12945 GCA_964471565.1 Candidatus Woesearchaeota archaeon
TTTATGGTAGCTCTTCAAATGATGTTTATGCCATTGGCGAAAAGGGAACCATCTTACATTATAGTGGATCAAATTACAATGTTGGAGATGGAGTTTGGGTTTCTGAAGATCAGGTCGATTGGGCTGGAGATCCAGAATATTATTTTGAGGCAAGTTTAGTTTCTGACTCTACAAATAAGATTACATCTTTTAATCTTTTGAGAGTAGGATAGAAATGTTTATTAATGATATTTAATTGAGTATATTATGAAAAGAGGTATTTTGTTGTTTGTATTTTTAGTGAGTGTTTTAATTATTAATTCTTGTGTTCAAGATGAAGGGGCTATACAAAAATCCATTTATGATTATGATTGTGAAGTTAGCTCTGTTTATATTAGTGGCTTGGATAATGGTGCCACATGTCAAGATAATGGGATACATGGACTTTGTGATTTAGGCGATGGAATTTATTATGAAGTTACTTACAATGGACCAGAATGTGATTCTTTGGATGGTTTATTTGTAAGGATTTCTAATGATGTTTTTGAAGGTCCTTACACTCCAGAAGGACGTGAGGAGTTTTATAATTATCTTTGTGGATTATATGGTAGTAGTGGTTGGGGTGGTGTTGGGACTTCTGCTATTTTTTTGGACGATGAAATTACTGGTACGGAAGGAACTGTTAGTGGAGTTTTTGTTCCTGAATTTAAATGGTATGATGATGAGATTGATTGGCGTTGTAGTAATATGGACATGGGCTATAATGGTGGAAGAGTAAGTGTTGGTGCCTTTAAATGGAGAGAGGGCCATGAGGGACAGATGTCAGATATAGAAATTGAAACAATTTATGATATGAGTGGACCAGAATTAGATTATGGTTTTAAATTTGCTGTTAATCCGAATTCATGTCCTGGAGATGTACACCAGGCGATTATTAAGCCAGAGGATGGGGGGGCCTGTTATTGGGAGAACCCTGACTGGCCTGAAGAAATATTAGAAGATCCAACTCAAGATCCTTGTTATATATTTTATGAAGAACAACAAGAAGGAATTTGCTGTTCTACAGATAGATATTGTAATTATGAAGGACAATGTTATCCTGATACTAGGAATTATGATGTTTCTGATAATTCAGACTTTGCTATAGATTTGGCTCAACATTTAGATTGGGATTTTAAGAATTATGGTTTTTGTATGGCCCCTTTTATGATTGGAGGATACGAAGACGGGGGGAAATGGATGGATTGTGATGCAGCTCTTAGTGATGGTGTTGGAAATCTTTATGGCCATGAGGATGTTCCCGCATACCAATGTGATAATGAATTTACTATTGTTAATAATAATGGTGTAACACATGCTTATGGTTATGGGCAACAAGTCAGTGTTGAAGAAAATTCTCTTTTCTATACTGGAGATAGGAATGCATGTTACAAAAGTGGAGTTAGGGAGTCTGCTCCGTCTGGAGAGCCAGAAGTTGGAGAGTATACTGTAGTTGGAGATGTTGAATGTTGTGGAGATGATCCAAATGAGTATTTAGTTATTAATGCAGACCATAGAGTTTGCTGTGATAGGCCAGAGGATTATATTAATGAGCAAGGTTTTTGTGGAAATTATCAAGAAGATAAAATTGAATCTTTTGAACCAACTGAATGTAGCTTTATTAATGGATGCGGTTTAGTTACTATTGTAACAAATCAAGATTTTTTCTTTTCTGATGCTAGACTCTTTTTAGATGACCAGGAAATTGAGTCTTTTAATATTATTAATCCAAGAAAAGTTACTTTTTATGATGATGGTAGCTATGTTGATTATTTTGAGTATGATATTGAATATGATGTGGAGTTTAGGGCTGAAGGTTATGGGGGAGATATTATACAAGATATGAAGTATGGTGGAGTAAAAATAAGTGAAGTTATTCCAAATTATGGTCCCATTGAAGGTGGAACGGAAGTTACTTTGAAAGGTTATGGATTTACTGATGCTGGCTTTAGTTATTATAGGTATTTTGGTTTTGGTCATCCGGATAATCATGGAGGTTCTTTTTTTGGAGAATTTGAAGTAGTGAGTGATACAGAGGTCATAGGAATTCACAGGGGCCTTATAGATAAACCTGCTGGATGGGTTGGTATTAGAATTAGGAAAGATTCTTATGAGTATATATTGGAGGATTCCTTTGAGTTGGGGGGAGAGAGAATTGATCCTCCCGAGGATAATGATACTTATGTTTTTGAACACGATATGACAATCACGTCGATTGAGCCAAATATCTGTTATAGTATTGATGGGTGTGAAGGTGTTGTTATTAGAGGAACTAATTTCACGGATGATGTAAAGATTAGATTTGGTGGTTCTACAGTTCCTAGGCAAAATACTGATTTTATTTCTGAGAATGAAGTTATAGTAAAATCTATTTCTGTAGATTATCCAAGAAGAATTGATGTTTCTGCATATGATCCTGCTACCTCTTATGAACACTCCAAGTATTTTAACTTTGTAGATGGGTATACTTATCTTAATGGAGAAGATGGTTTATTCTTTTCTTCAATAACTCCAAATTTCTGTAATAATATTAGTGGTATTGGGTGTGAGGGAATAAGAATGGAAGGCCAAGGATTTGTTCCAGATTTATATATTTCTTTTGTTAATGTCCAAGGAGATCATGGGGTGGATGGAATAAATTACATTTCTGAAAATCTCATATATATTGATGCTCCAGAAGTCGATTACAGAGATATTTTTGATATTAGAATTTACAATGGGGAGGAGTCTTTTAAAGACTATGAAGCATTTATTTACTTTGGAGATTTTGAACAATTTGAAGGAAGTCAATATATCTTTACTGGTTTAGAAAGCAGTGGGGATCCTGATTTAGAAGAAGGACAAACTGATGTCTATGGAGATCCTTCTGAATTGGATGCGGGATTAAGGGGAGGCTTAAAGATTCTTGTATTTATTGTTATTCCCATTATTGTAGTTTTGACAGTTCTTATTGTTTTTCTGATTTCTAGAAAAGAGAAGAAAAAATAAAATGAAAAGGGACAAATTTACTTCTAGAGCAAAATCTGAAGGGTATAAAGCTAGAAGTGTTTTCAAGTTAAAGAGTCTTAACAATCGTTTTAAATTAATAAAAGAAGGAAATAGGATTTTGGACTTGGGTGCATGGCCTGGTAGTTGGAGTCAGTATTGTTTGGAGTTAAAAACTGATGTTGATGATGCAAATAGTTATATAGAGTTTGGGATTGCCAGAGTGGCAGATAGCCTTTTTAATTCTATGAGGATGAATGCTATGAACAATAAATCCTTATTTGATGAAATGTATTTTGAATATGGCCCTTTAGTTATACATAGAAATGAAGAGGAATATGATTTCGGAATTAATATCTCTAGTTTATATGATACTTATAGGGCAAATTCTACTTCTGGGAACAAATTTGATCTTAAGGGCACTTTATTTATGGGGATTCCTACTTATACTAGGAAGGAAGGAGGAACTACTGAGTCTGGGGTAGCGTATAAAGGAAGAACATATTCTTATGGCGGAGCAATTGCTTATAAAGTTTATCCGGATGGGAGATTGGGCCATTTGAAACATGAAATGATACATGTTTTACAAGAAGATGAGCTTTTTGGTGTTAGTAGGAATGTTGGCTTGAATTATAATCCCGAATTTTTTGGAGTTAAACTTTATGGACTTGAAAATTTGAAGAGTAAATTATTATTTAAGAAACCTTTTGAATGGATTGCTGAATTACAAAAGTTGGATTCCTATGAAAGTCACTATTCTGATTTGTATTGGTGGGAAAGAGAAGCTCATGGGTTTATGGATTAAACTTTCCTTAAGAATAATAGAAACCCGGTATGGCCTAACATTTGGTTTTCTGGTCTTATTATCCCATTTTCAAATTTCCAGTTTCTTTCTAAAATCTCTATGAAGTTAGTTACCTGTAGATTAATTGTTAGATTGTTTAAAACAGATTGAATTTGGGGGACTGTTGGTACATAGATAACTAGAAATCCGCCTGAAGTTAAAGCACTTTCTGCATGTTTTAGAACTAATTGAGGCTTTTCTAAATCTAAAGTTATTAAATCTAAATTTTTTTCGTTTATTCCTTCGTAAATATCTTTGTTTTTTATTGAAATGTTTTTTAAATTTAAGTTTTCAAAGTTTTTCTTTGCTATTTTTATGAATTCTTCCCTTTTTTCGTAAGCTATTACTTTTTTTACTATATTTGCTAGTGAGGCGGTTAACATCCCTGATCCAATTCCACAATCTAATACTATTGAATTTTTGTTTATACCCGTTTCTACTATAATCCTTCCAATATCCTTTGGAGACATTATCTGCGGTCCTCTTTTTATTTTCTTTAAATTATCTGGAAATTTAGCATCATAAACTGAGAATTCTTTTTTTGTATTTGAGATTACTTTGGTTTTTGATTTTATGTCTTTTTCTTTTATGGCTCCAAAATTAGTGTGGAGATCTCCTTCACTCCAATAAAACTTTTTATCGTTTCTTTGTAATATTTTTTTGAATTTCATGGTAAATTGGCCCTTGTTATGATTTAATAAGTCTTTGGAAGTATGTTGTCAAGTACATACATGAGGTTTATAAAGTTATTTCATCAATAAAGATTATGATTAAATCTAGTGAAATTGCTGAAATTTGTGGAGCGATTATTGGAGATGGATGGATTGAATCTAGAGAAAAAGCTCTTTACATTGCTGGTCATAAATTTGATGACAGGGAATATTATGATACATACCTTGCCCCTTTGTTTTCTAGGACTTTAATAAAGGTTGAACCTAAGAATTATGATTATTGGAAAGTTTACGGATTTGGAACTTGTAACAGGAAAGTTATAGGTAAAATAATTAATTTGGGCATTAAAAAAGGGAAGAAAGTATATACTACTGAGTTTCCAGAGTGGGTTTTTCCCAATAAGGAATTTATGGTTTCTGCCCTAAGGGGGTTTTTTGATGCAGATGGAAATTTTAGTTGTAAAAAATGTTATGGTAAATATGATAATAATTTTAGAAGAAGATATCACTGTCAGCCCAGAATTGAAATTGGCTCTTCTTCAAAAAAATTGATTCTACAGATTTTTAATATTCTGAAGTTCCTTGGATTTTTTCCTGGAAAAGTTTATATCAAGAAAGCAAATTCCAAAAATGGAAGAAATAATAGTGATTTTTATAGAATTAGAATTGATAGGTTAGTTGATATTGAAAAATGGTTTGAAGTTTTTAAAATATCAGCAAATCAAAAGCACATTAGTAAATATTTGGTTTGGAAGAAGTTTGGTTTTTGTCCTCCTAAATTGACTCCCGAAGGAAGGGAAAAACTTCTTAATGGAGAAATTAATCCATATTCATATTATACTTAGTGCAGGAGACAGGATTCGAACCTGCGTAAGCACTAAGCTATTATGTTTTGAGCGTAACCCGTTTGACCACTCCGGCACTCCTGCAATTAATTTTAGAGTAGTATTTTGATTTAAAAGTGTTATGGAAAGGCTTTTATTTAATGTTTTTTTCTTAAGATTATGCCAACTAATGTTACACCAGAATTCCAGAGAGCCGAAAAAGAATATTTTATGGCTGAAGGATTGAAGGATAAGTTAAAATGTTTGCAGAGAATGCTATCTGTTGCTCCTAGTCATAAGGGCGGAGAGAAACTTAGAAAAGATATAAAGCAGAGAATAGCAAGGTACAAAAGTCTATTAGAAAAGGAAAAACTTAGCGCTAAAGGAAAGGGGGGAGGAATATCTGTAAAAAAAGAAGGAGCTGCACAGGTTGTTTTAGTGGGCAAGACTAATTCTGGAAAATCTTTTTTGTTGAGTAAAATTACTAATGCTTCTCCATTGATTGCCGATTATGAATTCACTACAAAGTTGCCAGAAGTTGGAACTATGCTGATTAATGATGTTCCTATCCAGATTGTTGAAATCCCTGCAATAACAGAAAATTATTTGGAAAAAGAGAAAGGCCCGATGTTTTTAGGTATTGTTAGAGGAAGCGATTTGATTGTTATTTTAGCAGAGAATAAAAAAGAGGAAAAATTTATTGAAAAAGAATTAGATTTGGCTGGAATAACTGGAAAAAGAATTTTTATTAAACGGAAAGAAGATTATTATCATATAAAGAATAAAATTTGGGAATCTTTGGGTTTGATTTATGTTTTTACAAAAATGCCTGGAAAAGAAAAAGATTATCCTCCAATTGCTTTAAAAAAAGGTTCAACAGTTAGAGGGCTTGCCTCAGAAGTACATAAGGATTTTGTTAAAAAATTTAATTTTGCTAAAGTCTGGGGAAAATCTGCTAAACACGAAGGAATGAAGTGTGGGGTAAAGCATATTTTGGAAAGTGGAGATGTAGTTGAGTTGCATACAAAATAGTAATATTTATTAATTAAGGTTAGTTAATCTAGTTATGGAAAAGAGGGCAGGTATTTTAGTTATTTTTTTGTCATTGGTTTTGATTATTAGTTCTTGTGATTTAGAAAAGGCTAAGATGTCTCCTGATGTTCCTTTTGTTGTGACAAATGTTGAGCTTGAGGATATATGGTGTAGTACTGGAGAAACAGACTATTGTGATCATGGCGAACATTATCAAATAGTTCTTAGTTACGATCCTACTGGAGGTTATCCTGGAGAATATCTTACTTTTTATTTTACTCTTGTAAATGATGATGGTTGTGAGATATTTTCACATGATGGTTTTATGATAGACTGGCATTCTTATGGAACAGATGGATTTAGAGACCAGGTTGCTTATCATGACTGTGCTTTTGGAGAGAGAATATTTATTAGTGAAGCGTATTTAAAGAATGGGGCCGATGGTGAAATAGTTCAAGTTCTTACTCCTGATCAACTAAGTGGAGAGTTTCTTTTAGGGGTTCCAGGTTATCGTTGTGGCAATGATATTTGTGAGATGTATGGTGGCGGTTTTATGGGAGAGAGTTGTTTGAATTGTCCTTTGGATTGTGGAGAATGTGATGGTGCCGATCCTTGTGGCGATGGATATTGTAGTGCAGATGAGGATTGTGAAAGTTGCCCTTTTGATTGTGGGGAATGTGATGGTGATGAAAGTGATTGTTATGATGACTGTTCTATTGATGGATGTGAAGGAGAGCCTTGTGGAGATGAAGGGTATATTTGTGATGCAGAAACTTGTGAATTAGTTTGTGATGATGGCGAGATTCAATGTGGTATCGAATGTGTAGACCCAATGATTGATGAAAACTATTGTGGGGATTGTATAACTTATTGTTCTGCAGGACAAGAATGTATCTTAGGTATTTGTGAAGAAGAAGCCATTGGTGAGGGGTGTGGTTCTGGTCCTGCTTGTTCTGCGGGAGAGATATGTATGGATGGAGTGTGTGTAGTAATTGAGGAACTTTATTGTTATGATGACTGTTCTATTGATGGATGTGAAGGGGAGCCTTGTGGAGATGAAGGGTATATTTGTGATGCAGAAACTTGTGAATTGATTTGTGATGATTTAGAGACTAAATGTGGGGAGATATGTGTCGATACTATGGTTGATGAAAACTATTGTGGAGATTGTGCAATTTCTTGTTCTGCTGGTTATTCTTGTGTAGCAGGTATTTGTGAAGAAGATTTTCCTGGTCCTTCTCAAGGATGTATTTTGAATCATGCTTATTGGGAAGTCGATGAAAGTGATGATGAATTTGTTGAAGGAGATGTAGTCACCTTAACTTCTTTTGGTAATCTTGCTTGTCAAGGGGAAACTTTGAATTTTGAAGTTTTTGAAGATGATGGAATTTGGGATGATCCCGTAGTTACTAACCCTCTTAGTGTAAATTTTGTCCTTGAGGATAGTGAGGTAGTAGAATGGAGCGAAATTAGTAGTTGGCTAGAAACTAATTTAGTTAACGTTTGGGGAAGTTCTGCTAACGATGTTTATATTGTCTCAACAGGAGAGGATGGAAAAATTCTTCATTATGATGGTGCTTCCTGGGAATATGTTGGATTGAATGTGAACATTCCATCTATACGGGGGATATGGGGAAGCTCTGCTAATGATGTTTATGTAGTCGGTAGAGCATTTATTGAAGACACTAATCCGGACCCTAAGATTTGGAATGGTGTATTCCGTCAAGAAGGAATTTATCATTATGATGGAATTTCTTGGAAAGAAGTTGACATGTTAGATTTTAAGTATCCTTTGGATGAAGTATGGGGAAGCTCTGCTAATGATGTTTATGCTGTTGCAACACAGAATAAATCTGTGTTTCATTTTGATGGTGTCTCTTGGGAAATGATAGAGATGGGTGCTTCAAATCATCGGTTTAAATCTATTTGGGGAAGTTCTGCTAATGATGTTTATTTGGGAGGATTATATAGTACTACTTCCGCTGGAGGAAATCCTAGTGGGGCTATTTTTCACTATGATGGGACTTCTTGGGAGGAGGTCGTTAGGGACGATAGATGGAATTACTTTAAAGACATGTGGGGAAGTTCTGCCGATAATGTTTATGCGGTGGGTCCTGGAAATGCTGGAAAAGTTTTGCATTATGATGGAATCTCTTGGGAGGAAGAAATAGTAGATCCTAATATGCCTGGAAATAAGTATTTCACTGGGATTTGGGGAAGTTCTGCTAATGATGTTTATGTTGTTGGGAAGCCCGGATCAAATTCTGAACTATATAGTAATATATATCATTTTGATGGTGTTTCTTGGGAAAGAATAAACACTGGAACTGACTATAATTTAATAGATATCTGGGGAAGTTCTTCAGAAGATATATATTCAGTTGGATGGGATGGAAAAATTTTGCACTATGGTATTACTCCCTATACTATTGCTGAAGGTTATTGGGTAGCTGAGACCCAAAGAGATAATCCGTTTGGTTCTCCAGAGTATTATTTTGTTTCTAGTTTGTCAACTTCTAGAATAGATTCTGTTGATTTATTGAGAGAGGAATGAAAAGATTTATTAATGATTTTTAATTGGTAATAATATGAAAAGAGGTTTGTTTGTGATATTATTTGTATCTTTGTTTTTAATTAGCTCTTGCGTAGAAGAAGATAGTGAAATTAGAGAAGTTCAAGAATCTTCTCCTGCTGATCCCACAATGCACGTTGTAGCGGGTAATGACTCTTTATATCGTCCTCAATCCAAACCAAGTAATGGGGAACCTGCATCTGAAGCCATAGCGCCATTTCACCTTGCAGTTGATGCGGATAGAAATAATCCAGGTCTGTATGTTGATGATAATTCTCAAGTGAGATATATTCCTAAGACTTCTGGAAATTACTACGGGAAAAGTATGCAGGCTAATCATGTTTATACAATTGGAAGCAATATAACTGTTGCCCATTTTCCTGGCCAAGAAGACGGAGTGCGATTTTGTGATTATGTCTCTGGTGGAGGAAGTGGCGAATTTGGTTCTGTAGGAAATGGAGGACCAATTGTTTTAGATGTCCGGCATGAAGGAGTTTATGTGTATGCAACTGGAACCATATGGTTGATAGCTAAAAACGGAGGATTTGTACATGGGAGGAATATTCAACCAGGCTATGCTTATGCGATTTTTGGAGATTTTACTGAAAGGGGATATGGTGGAGATGGAGGACCTGCGCAAAATGCAAAGTTTGGTTTTATTCTTGATTTAGAAAGAGACTCTAGTGGAAATGTGTATATAGTTGATAATGGGAATGGTAGAATAAGATTTGTACCTAAAACAAGTGGAACTTACTTTGGTTTGCCTTTGCAGGGAGGCAATGTCTATACTATTGTTGGAGGGGGACAAACTCAATCTGATGAAGCTACGCCTTTATTAGAAATTGAACTGATAGAACCATGGTCTATAGAGGTTGATTCTCAAGGAAATCTTATTATAGTTGATGCAGATAGGGAGAGAGTTAAATTTGTTCCGGTAGCGGATGGAAATTATTATAGCCAAGATATGGTTGCGAATAAGATTTATACTATTGCTGGTGGTGGAAACACACAAAATGATGGATACCATGGTTGTGATGGTCAACATAGCGGAGATTATTTTGGTGATGGAGGTATAGCAACAGAGGCCGACTTTTGTCATCCTGGACATTTTGATATTGATGATTATAGAAATATATATCTTGCTGATGAGTATAATTGTGTTATAAGAAAAATTTATAGAAATGGATATATAGAAACTATTGCAGGCTATAGGCCTCCTTCTGGACAAGAAACTTGTTTCTATTCTGGAGATGGAGTTCCTGCGAATAATCCCATAGCAATTCCTTCTGGTATAGAGTTATATTCAACTGATTTGGATGGATCCAAATATTACTTTGGTACTCTTGGTGGGGATTATAGGATAATGAGATCTTCAGGAAGAGAGAAATATTGTGGTGATGGAATTAGAGAAAGTGGCGAAGTTTGTGATTATGATGATTGGGGAAGCGTTACTGGTTGTGAGGACTTTGGTTTTGAAGAAGGAACTTTGTCTTGTTTTCCGGTAATTTGTAGATTTGATACTTCTGAATGTATTGGTGGAGAGCCAGAATCGACTTGTGGTGATGGTACTTGTGATGATGATGAGAATTGTGAGGATTGTCCTCAAGATTGTGGTGAATGTCCTCCTGAATTAGATTGTGGAGATGATATAGTTGATGAAGGAGAAATTTGTGATGGAACTAATTTGACTGGTCAAACTTGTGAAGGACTTGGTTTTAATGGGGGTAACTTGGTTTGTGAGATTGATTGTTTGAATTTTAGAGTCTCAAATTGTTTTGGTGCACCAGATGGTCCTGTTTGTAATGATGGGGCTGCTGAAGGTGATGAGGAATGTGATGGTTCTGACTTGCAATGGGAAACATGTATAACAAAAGGGTTTGATTTAGGAACTTTAAGGTGTAATAGTGATTGTACTTTTGATACTAGTGATTGTTCTTCTGAACAAACAGAACCTGTAGAAACTGGGGAACCCCTGATTGAACTGGAGGAGGAATCTAAAGAAATAATTCATGTTGAGGAACCTTCAAGACCTTCTTATTCAAAGATGTTTGTTTGGATTGGCATTGTATTTTTGCTGACAACATTTGTTATAATTATGATTATTAGATCTTCTAGGAAGAAGGTAAATTAATATGAAAGATAAGTTTACTTCTAAGGCTAAAGCTGAAGGATATAAAGCTAGAAGTGTTTTTAAGTTAAAGAGTCTTAATAATCGTTTTAAATTAATAAAAGAAGGAAACAGGGTTTTGGATTTAGGTGCATGGCCTGGTAGTTGGAGCCAGTATTGTTTGGAATTAAAGGCAGATATTGATGCTATTGATTTGGCTAAAGTTAAAGTTGAAGGAGTTAATTTTATTGAGGCAGATGTTTTTGATGAAGATTTATTAGATAAACTAGGCGAATATGAGGTTGTTTTAAGTGATTTGGCCCCCAAAACTATGGGCGTTAGAAAAATTGACAATGAAGATAGTTTTGAATTGAGTATGAGGGCACTAGAAATTGCAAAAAATGTCTTGATTAAGAATGGAAATTTTGTCTGTAAAATTTTCCAAAGTGAATTTTCTAATCCTTTTGTCAAAGAAGTTAAAAAAGTGTTTAGAACTGTGAAAGTTATTAAACCAGAAGCTTCAAAGAAAAGAAGCAAAGAAATTTATGTAATTGGAATAGCGAAAAGAATAAATATATGATTGTTAACTATTTATTAAAATGGAAGAAAATATTCAAATCTTGGGATTAAAAGACTTTGATGAAAAAGAACAAAATGAAGTTTTAGAGTTAACTCAGAGATATTATGAAAAAATTGAGAGAAACTTACCTGGGTTGTTGAAGATACATGCTAAAAAACATGACAAGGCAGGAGAAAGAAGTAAGTACTCTTTCCACGCAAAAGTACAACTACCAGAGAATTTAATCAATGTTAGGGATGATGATTGGATTTTAGCTACTGCATTACACAAGGTATTAAAAAAAGTTGAAAACCAAGTTAAACACAAATTCAAAAATGAGTAAATACAAGCAAGCGATTCTAGTCAGAAAGGATCTGAAATTGAGTAAAGGGAAAATGAGTTCTCAGGTTAGCCATGCGAGTGTTGAAGCCACTTTGAAGTCTGATAAGGATAAAGTTAAGTCTTGGCGTAATGAAGGCATGAAAAAGGTTATTTTAAGTGTTGAAAGTGAAAAAGAATTATTTAAGTATAAACGGGTGGCCGATGAAGTTGGATTGATTAGTTCTTTAGTTAAAGATGCTGGAAGAACAGAGATAAAACCTGGAACTGTGACCTGTTTAGCTATTGGCCCAGACCTTGCTGAGAAAATAGATAAGGTTTCTGAGAAATTGAAAATGGTTTGATAAAATTTATAAATTCTTGTTGACTTCTTTTTTTATGGTAAGGCCACTTGGGAAGAGTGAAGATTATGAAAATTTGGGCAGATTTTTGGGAGAGGCAACTAGGTTAGCACTTAATCGATATGAATCTACTTTAATACAACTGAATTCGCGATATGATTCTGATGAACTGAAAAAACAAAAAGAGAATATACTAGAAAAAAGTAAAGTTTTAATTCATGGGGCGTATGAATGTCTGGAAAGTAATGCTGTTCAAGAAGTATATAATATAATTTTGTCTTTTGATAATCTGCTTGGTAGATTGGAAAATGAAGTTAAGATTCGTATTGCTATTGATAGGGATGATGATGAATCTATAGATCTTTTGGTAAATTCAAATCTTGAGGCAATTAGACGAATGTTTGGTAAACAAGGTTTGGAGGTAAGCAATAAGGTTTTTTTCTCTGAAGAAAAGGAAAAACCAGGAATTTTTATTAGATATAACCCTCTAATGAAGATGAATTAGAAACCGCAAGATTTTTAAATAGAAATTTATCTTGTTTTTTAGGACGATCATAGTGGATTGGTCACACCCGAACTCATTTCGAACTCGGAAGTTAAGCAATCTTACGTTCCTGATTGTACTGCATTGTTGTGCGGGAACTCAGGAAAGT
>CAYYFK010000016.1:0-12017 GCA_964471565.1 Candidatus Woesearchaeota archaeon
TACAGAACCAAAAAATTTATAAATGAAAGTTTTTATACACTTTTAATTCATTCTAAAGAGGTTATCGATAAATGGATCAAATATCTGAAAAAGTTCAAAAAGGTACTACTACCGTAGGTTTAGTATGTAAAGATGGAATTGTATTGGCTGCAGATAAGCGAGCTAGTGCTGGCTATATGATTGCTAGTAAAGACGTTGATAAGATACACAGAATATCTCCAAATATGGCCGTCACTATGGCGGGGTTGGTCTCTGATGCTCAATTAATTGTTAAAGTATCTAAAGCTGAATTAAGATTAAAAAAGATACGAAATCAAAAAGACCCTACTGTTAGAGAAGCAGCAAATATGGTTGGAGGAATTTTGTACCAAAATATTAGAAAGTTCTCAACCGTTCCAGGGATAGTAAGTTTTTTGCTTGGAGGAAAAGACAAGCAAGGATTTAGGCTTTATGAACTTGGTGTAGATGGTTCAATAACTGAAGTAAGAAAATTTGTATCTACTGGCTCTGGTTCTATGATGGCTTATGGAGTTCTGGAAACTATCTATAAAGAAGAACTTCTAATTAAAGATGGAGTTGAATTAGCCACGAAAGCAATTAGTGCCGCTATGCAAAGAGATATGGCAACTGGGGAAGGTTTAGATGTTTTTACTATAACATCAGAAGGAGTAAAAAAAGTTGTTGCAAAAAAAATTGTTTCAGAACTTAAATAATTCTTTATTTTAATCTAAGAATGGTAATCAAAATAATTGAAAATGTGAAGGAATTGTTGCCTAGTCATGCGGATGTTTCTAGCATTAGTTTTGAAGGTGCAAATATTGTTATTTATACTAATAACAAAGAGTTCTTTTTAGATAGTAATGGCGTAATTAAAGAAATAGTTAGTGAGATTAAGAAAAGAGTTGAGTTGAGACCAGATCCTAGTTTATGTATGGGCGTGGAAAAGGCAGAGGCTGAAATAAAGAAGTTACTTCCGGAAGAAGCTGGAAAAACAAATATTATCTTTGATCCTCAGAGAAGTCAAGTAATTATTGAAGCTGAAAAACCTGGGATTGCTATTGGAAAATCTGGAGAGAATCTTAAAGAAATTAAAAAAAAAACATTTTGGGTACCTTTAGTTCAAAGAATTCCTTCTATAAAATCAAAAATAATAGAAAATATTAGAAATGTATTATACTTAAATGATGATTATCGAAGAAAATTTCTCAATAGTGTTGGGGAAAGAATATATGGAAATAGAAAAAAGGAAGGAAAAACTGAATGGATTAGAATTACTTTTTTAGGAGGGGCTAGTCAGGTAGGTAGGTCTTGTTATTTATTACAAACTGAAGAATCAAATATTATGGTAGATTGTGGTGTTAATGTTGCTGCTTCTGAAGATAGTGCATATCCTTTTTTACAGGCTCCAGAATTAAAGTTAGATCAATTAGATGCAGTTATTTTAACACATGCACATGTGGATCATTCTTCTTTAATTCCTTTATTATTTAAATATGGATATAGGGGCCCGGTATATTGTACTGCCCCTACTAGGGATGTTGCTTCTTTACTATGTTTAGATTTTATATCTATAGGTCAAATGGAAAATAAGAAATCTTTGTATGAAACTTCTGATGTAAAAGAGATGGTTAAACACGCTATAACTTTGAATTATGAAGAGGTCACTGATATTACCCCGGATGTTCGGTTAACTTTTTATGATGCTGGGCACATTTTGGGAAGTGCAATGGCACATTTACATGTGGCAGATGGATTACATAACTTGATGTTTACTGGAGATATGAACTTTGAGAGTTCTAACTTATTATCTTCTGCAGTTACTAAATTTCCTAGATTAGAAACTTTGATTATTGAAAGTACATACGGTTCAAAAGATGATACTGTTGCTACTAGAAGAGAATCTGAAGATTATCTAAAGAATGTTATAAAAGAAACGATTAGTAAGAAGGGAAAAATTTTAATGCCTGTTTTGGGTGTAGGTAGAAGTCAAGAGATAATGTTAATTTTGGAAAGGGCTATGAAAGCTGGAGAGATTCCGAATGTTCCAATATACTTACAGGGAATGGTTTGGGATGTAACAGCAATACATACTGCATATCCAGATTTTTTCAATAATAGAACAAAGCAACAAATATTCCACAAAAATGATAATCCATTTTTATCTGAAATTTTTAAGCATGTTGGGAGTCAAAAAGAAATGAAACAAGTAATTGAGGGAGGACCGTGCATAATCTTAGCTACCTCTGGTATGATGACTGGTGGAGCTAGTGTAGAGTACTTTAAACAGTTGGGCGAGGATGCAAAAAACTCACTTGTTTTGACTAGTTATCAAGGCGAAGGTTCCCTAGGCAGGAGATTACAACAAGGCGAAAAAGAAATTATGTTTCAAGAAGGTAGAAAACAAATTCCTACTTTTGTTAAAATGAGTATACATTCTATGCATGGTTTTACTGGACATTCTGATAGAAATCAATTGATGAATTTTATGCACAGATTGAATCCTAGACCTAAAAAAGTTTTAGTTGTACATGGTGAAAGAAGTAAATCTTTGGATTTTGCTAGTTCTGTTCATAAAGGACTTAGGATAGAAACACAGGTTCCTAAGAATTTAGAGACTGTTAGAATTAAATGATTAACCCCTAAAGATAATATATAATAGATAAAATATATATAGTCCTATAAAAACGTAAGAGTTCCATCTCTCTAACTGATGTTTTTTTCCAACATACATGAATACTAAAAGCCACACAGTTATAATAAATAAGAATATTAAATCAAAATTAAATATAGAATTGAATGGCATTGGCCTTATTATGGAAGAAATTCCTAGAACTAAGAATGTGTTGAATATATTTGATCCTATTATATTTCCTACTACAAAATCTAGTTTTTTCTTCATAGCAGCCACTATTGAAACTATTAATTCTGGAAGAGATGTTCCTATTGCTAATATTGTTGCAGAAATTAAGAATTCAGATAAGCCTAACTGTCTAGCTATTATTATGGCTGAATCTACAACAAGTTTTCCTCCAACAAATAAAGCGATTATTCCTCCAATTATCATTGAAGTTATTACTAATTTGTTGTGTTTCTCTGGCTCTAGTTCTTCTGGTAGAAATTTTACTTTGTCTTTTCTTCCAGTCATATAGATATAATAAATAAATATTGCAAAAAAGATTAGTAAGATTATTCCGTCAATTCTTGATAAAATATTTGCACCATTAAAGAAAGAATCGTTTGCTAGAAGCATAAAAATAAATACAGAAAATAATGTGAAGGGAATTCCTTTTTTGACAACCACATTTTTTACTTTTAATAACATGAAAAATGCTATTGCTCCTAAAATTAGTAGTATGTTTGCTATATTGCTCCCTATTATGTTTCCTAATCCTATGTCTGATGTTCCTTCTATAGAGGAAAATATGTTAATTGTTAATTCTGGGATCGAAGTTGAGAAAGCTAAAACTGTTAATCCTATTATTAGGGGGGTTATTTTTAGAAGTTTTCCTAATGATGATGAACCTTCAATTAAGTAATCTGCCCCCTTTACTAATAGAAAAATACCTACCAATAATAATATATATTCAAACATGTTTAGATTTTAGAATTTTTAATATATAAAGATAACCATAAGGTTTAAAAATGGGCTATAGTTGTTTTTATATTGTAGCGGAGTGGAGCAGAGAAACTTTGATTAAGTTCATGTTTCGCTCAGTCTGGAGTGCTCGTCGGGCTCATAACTGACGAGGTCCAATTTGGGCCGTGAGATACCCGGAAGGTTAATGTGTAAAAACCTAGGTAAAGGTCATTGGTTCAAATCCAATCTCCGCTACTCATAGTCTCTCTAAGAGTATTTTTTAATTTTGTCTAAATGTTTTGGACTGGAGAAACCAATTAGTTTGTTCCATTTGCTTAGATTCTTTTTTCCAGAAATTTCTACTGAATTTATTACTGTATACCCTGCCCTTACCCTATTGTCCTTTTTTATATAATCATAAATTTCAAAAAGTTTAAATCCAGAACTCTTCAACAATTCTGCTATTTCTTTTGTAAAATTTTTGCTTTTAGATGATACAGAAATTACTGGATAATGAGGATAGCTTTTACTTCCTTTTTTAAAAGAGATGCACCCATCTGTATCAAATACTCCTTTTAGAAAATTAATTAGAAGATTTTTATCCTTTTTTAACTGGTATGGAATCTTGAGTAGATCATATTTTTTACCTAGCGGGTGATTTAATTCTTCAGTTAAATATCTAACGATTGTTTTTGAAACAAATGAGAACCCATATGTTGTTTTTTTGTCATGAAATTTAGGATCAGAGCAAAATCCAAAGACCTTTTTAAATAATGGACATAAAATTTTGTCGTAATATTCTTTTTCATCTTTTGGGTTCCCAGCACATTTAAGCCAATACTCATATTTATTTTCTCTGTATCCCATACTTCCGTCCCCCATTAAAACACCTGAAAGATAGGCTAATTCCGGAGTTACTTTTTCTGGTAATTTAATTCCTCTTTTTATGTCATATTTGCTATATTGCACTTCCATTACTTACGAAGTCTAACTCCACTTATAAACAATTTCCCCGTGTGTGACAAGCTGGCAAGCAAAATCTTAAAAAGTCTAACAATCAGTCCTTTATTATGAAAGTTTTAGGTATTGATGAAGCTGGTCGTGGACCGGTAATTGGAGATCTTGTTATTTCTGGATTTCTAATCGATGAAAAAGATGAACCAAAATTAAAAGAACTTGGTGTTAAAGATTCTAAATTAATTCTTCCCAATAGAAGAGAATTTTTGTTTGAAAAAGTTAAAAAAATTGCTGCAGGTTATGAAATTCTGGAAGTTTCTCCAAAAGAGATAGATGAAGCTGTGTTGTCTAAAGAAATGAATCTGAACAAGCTAGAGGCAGTTAAATCGGCCATTATTATTAATAAGTTAAAACCAGACAAAGCAATTTTAGATAGCCCTAGTGTGAATACAGAAGCGTATAAAGAGTATGTAAAGACGTTTTTAATAAACAAGGATATTGAATTAATTGTTGAAAACAAAGCAGATTATAAGTACTTATCTGTAGGGGCTGCTTCAATTTTGGCCAAGGTTACTAGAGATAGAGGAATTAGTAAATTGAAAGTGAAATATGGTGAATTAGGCAGTGGTTATCCTTCCGATCCTTTAACAAAAGATTTTATTAAGAAGAATTTTGAGAAACATCCTGAAATTTTTAGAAAGAGTTGGAAAACATTTCAAAAGTTAGTTGAAGAGAAAGAACAGAAAGGGCTTAGTTGTTTTTAGAAAGTGTTAATATATTTTGTTTTTATATTATTACTAAATAATAGTAACAAATAGAAAGATTTATAAGGAGGAATAGTATGCGTAGTAATATATTTGGTGGGAAGAAACATAAAAAATGGAAAAAAGACTGAAAGGAAAGGAAATATTTGATCTTTGTGGAAAAGTAAAGACCTGGAGCGACGGTCACTCTGGTGAGTTTATGGGGGTTCTTGGTGGAGATTTGAAAATATTCTCCCGCTATAGTTGTAGTGATTCAAAATTCTACCTTACTGTGTATTCTGGAGAGCAGAAACTTGGTAAAATCAGTGGAATTTCTGAGAAAACCCTTGCAGGAAAAATCTATGATATGTTAGATTCCCAGAGAAAGGCTGTCGATGAAAATAAATATTTTGATAAAAGAAATAAAGCTTTAATACATGCAAGAAACATTTTAGAAGCTTAACTCTTTCTTATATTTTATTGGAACATAATATTTATTAATGAAGAGGATTTCCTTCTTTTACATTGAAAAATTTATATGATATTTGCATTATAGGGAGTGGTCCTGCAGGTTTATTTGCTGCAGATAAATTATCTAGAGAGGGTTATAAAGTTGGAATTATAGAAAAAACTCCTTATTGTTCTGGTGGATTGATTAATGATGGAAAATTAAATCTTTCTACAAAGATTGGAATGGATTTAGAAAAATTGGGTTTAGATGTTGAAGAGGCTGAAGCGTATATTAGTTATGTAGACAACATGTTGCTTGGTTTCGGTGCTGATCCAAAAATTTATGGTACGGACGTAAAAGAGATTGAGACTTGGACTGACAGAGCAAGCAGGTATGGTATCCAGTTAATCTCTGCAAGACAAAGACATATTGGGACTGATAAATCTAAAGAGTTAATCAAAGAATTTCGAAATCATTTAAGTAACTCTGGTGTTGAATTTCACTTAAATACTGATATAAAAAATATAAAAAAAGAGGATTTGTTTATTCTGGAGAGTGACGAAGGAGAGTTTCAATCGAAATATCTATTGGCTTCCCCTGGGAGAAGTGGTGCTTACTGGTTTAGAGAGCAGGCTCGAAATTTAGGAGTTGAGACTAAATTTGGCCCTATTGATGTAGGCGTTAGAATTGAAATGTTGAATGAGATATATCAAGAAATTACTGACGTTATATATGATCCTAAATTTATTTATGAGAATCCATTTAGGGGAGGAAGGATAAGAACGTTTTGTACTAATCCAGGTGGCAGAGTTAGAATGGAGAATATGGAGAGTAATGGAGAAACTCTAAAATTAATAAATGGAGATGGTCTAAAGGGCAATAAGACAAAGAATACAAATATGGCTATTTTGGTTACAAATAATCTAACTGAACCGATGGTGGATACTACTGAGTTTGGTAGAGAAATTGCTTTAAGAACTTTGATGCTTGGGGGAGGAAAACCTTTAGTTCAAAGGGTTGGTGATTTTTTAGCCGGAAAGAGATCCCATAAAGAAACTTTTAATGAAGGAATATATAAAAGATTAGAATCGAAATTAGAAAAGAAAGGGATAGTTACCCCAGGAGATATTGGCAGGGCGTATGATATGAGAATTGGGAGTGATATTGAAGTGTTTTTGAGGGTAATGGATAGAATCTTTCCTGGTTTTACTTCGAATGAAAATTTATTATACGCTCCAGAAATTAAATTTTATGATACTGATTATGTAACAACTAAAGATTTGGAGACTACTGTTGAAGATTTATTTGTTGCTGGAGATGGTTGTGGCAAATCTAGGGGGATTGTTGGAGCAGGTATGACTGGAATTATGGCCGCAGAAGGAATAATTAAAAAAAATGGATAGAAGAGCATTTATTTTTTATTTGAAGGCATCTCATTAAATGGAAAAGTCGATGGAGCTTATAAATATTTATGTAATAACTACCCCAAGGTAATTATTTGCAAAGATAAATCTTATAAATAAAATTATATTCTTAAATTCATGGGAAATGAATTATTTCTTTTAACTGGGAATAAGGGTAAGCTTATAGCGGCAAATAAAGCATTTTCAGAATATGGCATTGTTCTAAAACAAATTGATACTGATTATCCGGAGATTCAGGGTAGAAATAGTCTTGAGATTGCAAAACATTCTGCTATTGAGGCTGCCAAAGATTTTAACGCTATTGTAGTTAGGGAAGACCACAGTTTATTTATTAAATCATTAGAGGGTTTTCCTGGGCCTTATACAAGTTATTTTGATAAAACAATCCCTGCAAAACACATATTAGAATTATTAGAAAATATGGAAGATAGAAGCGCATATATGGAACTTGCAGCAGTTATAGCATATCCCAATGGAAAAACAAAAGAATTTGTTTACAAAGTTCCACTTAAGTTATCGAAGTCAGAAAAAGGGAATAGGGGAAATTGGGATAAAATTCTTATGCTGAAAGATAGTAATTTGACCTTTGCAGAAGTTGAAGAAGGAACTAATACTGAGGTTTGGTTAAAAAATTATGAAGAAATAGCTAAATTTATTAAAGGAAAAAAAGGGTAACATCTTAATTTTAAATAAAATGGTGGATAATGAATTAAACAAATTGAGAAAAGAAATAAATCTAGTTGATGAATCACTACTTAACATCTTAGAAAAAAGATTTGAAATAATTGATAGAGTTGCTCTTTTTAAAAGCAAACAAAATTTGCCAATAGAAAATCGTCAAAGGGAGTCGGAAATAATTGAGACTTTGGAGAGAAAAAATACAAAACTTGATCCAAATCTAATAAAAGATATTCTCAAAATAATTTTTAATTATTCAAAAGATAAACAGTTAAATAAAAATTAAAATAAGTTGTACGCTTTTTTAATTATAATTCAACAATTTGAAATTTTTTATCTCTTTTAACTTTTTTTAACTCGTATTTTTTGATTTTATTATCATCAGCGTATTTTTTAGCTGCTTCTTCTGTTTTGAATGTTTTTGGACCTTTTTTTCTAGGAATACCTTTAATTCTTGCTCGGTGTGGCAAATGGGTTCCAAAACCCATTTTTCTCTTAGCCCTAGTATGTATCTTCTTAACCATTATAGAATTTTGTTAAAATAATTAATTTATAAAGTTACCTATTCCACTGTTACCGACTTTGCTAAATTTCTAGGTTTGTCTACATCAAGTCCTTTTAAATCTGCTATGTGATATGCTAATAACTGCAAGGGTAAAACATTCATTATTGGTGAGAGCTCTTCTATTGTGTCTGGAACTTTTATTGTGTAGTCTGCTAGTTTTTTTATTTCATAATCATTATCATTTTTTATAGCTATAATTTTTCCATTTCTAGATTTTACCTCTTGCATATTACTTAATATTTTTGGGGATAGATCTGATTTTGTTGCTATGAATACTACTGGCATGTTTTCATCTATCAAAGCTATTGGCCCGTGCTTCATTTCTGCTGCAGGATATCCCTCTGCGTGAATATAAGAAATTTCTTTTAGTTTCAATGCCCCTTCTAAAGCGACTGGAAAGTTTATTCCTCTTCCCAAATAAAGGAAATTCTTTGAGTCTTTGAATTCTTTCGCTATTTCTCTTATTTTTGTATCCTCTTTTAAGAATTCTTCTATCTTTCTAGGTAATAATTTTATTTCATCCATTATATCTTGTCTTATTGGGAGATTTTTTTCTTCTGCTATATGTAATGAGAGTAATACTAAGGATAAAACTTGACTTGTGAATGCTTTTGTTGATGCTACTCCAATTTCTGGACCTGCATGAAGATAAATCCCAGAATCTACTTCTCTTGCTATTGTAGATCCAACTACATTGATTAATCCCAAGGTTTTTGATTTTTTTGATTTGGCTTTTTTTAAAGCTGCCAAAGTGTCTGCAGTTTCTCCAGATTGTGAAATAACTATTGTCAGATCATTTTCATTTATTATTGGATTTCTATATCTAAATTCTGATGCATAATCTACCTCTACCGGGATGTTTGTTAATTTTTCTATCAAATGTTTTCCTATTAGTGCAGAGTGCCAGCTTGTTCCACAGGCCAAAAGAATTATTCTTTGTATTTCATTTATATCAAAGTTTAAAGTTAGTTTTATGTTATCAGTTAATCTTCCCCTTAATGCATTCTTTAGAGATATTGGTTGTTCATATATTTCTTTAAGCATAAAATGTTTGAAACCTTTTTTTTCTATTTTATCTAGAGACCATTTTATTTCATGAATCTCTTTGTCTATATATTTTCCGTTAATGTGTTTGACTTTATAGCTATCCTTCTTTATTTTTGCTATTTCATTATCATCTAAATATATAACCCTCTTTGTATGCTCTAATATTGCAGGTACATCTGAAGCTACGAAATTTTCGTTATCCCCTAGGCCTATAATTAGGGGGGAGCCTTTTCTAGCCGCTATTATTTCTTCTTTGTCTTTATTTATAACTGCTAAGCCATATGTTCCTTCCACTAGTTCTAATGCTTTTATTGTTGCTTCTTCCAAATCATCTTTATAGAATTTTGAAATTAAATGTGCTAGAATTTCTGAATCTGTATCTGAATTGAATTTTACTCCTTCTTTTTTTAGTAGTTCTTTCAATGCATTGTGGTTTTCTATTATTCCATTGTGAACTATTGAGATTGAATTATTTTGATTATTATGTGGGTGTGAGTTTATATTATTTGGTGAACCATTTGTGGCCCAACGAGTATGTGCAATTCCTATGTTCCCTTTGAGTTCATTTAATTTGTAGGTCTTGTTTACTTCTTCTACCTTTCCTGCTCCTTTTCTTGTCTCAAGCACATTGTTATTTAACGTTGTTATACCTACAGAATCATATCCCCTATATTCTAATTTCTTTAAGCAATCCAATAATATTCCACTTATTTCTCTATACCCCACATACCCAGCTATTCCGCACATTGCTTATATCCTCCAAGTAAATTTTTTAACTTATCTTTCTTTATTGGATGCAAGAACCCAACTAACTTATCGAATTTTTTTATGTTGTTTCTACCAGTTATTGAAAAGTAAAACATTTTTGATCTACTCTTAGAATTATGAATAAGTATTTTATTTGGTACCACTCCTATTTTAATTAGAATTTTTCTAATATCAGATAATAACTCCTTTCTTACAAGAGACAAAACAACCATTTTTTTTGAGGGATATAGAAATCCATCATCATCATATATCGCCTGTAAGAACTTTCCTAAAATCTTTTTATTGCCAGATTTTTTCATAATTGATGGAACGCTCTTTTTATCATTATTTAAATCATATTCTAGAAGTGTATATAGAATAAATCCTATTGATGTATTCAACCAAATTTCATCTCCTCTAATTTCTCTCTCCCTTGAATAGATTTCATTATTATCAAAAACTTCATAAATATCTTCTTTAAAAGAATTGAGTAAAATTTGTTCATTATTTACATAAAATGCTCTATATTTTCCTTCTAATTTTTTTATATGGATCCCTCCATCTCCAACTATATGTCCAAGAATTCTAGCTAAGTTTTCATTTAAAAATATTTTTTGAAATTTGATTGGTGATGAATTTTTTGTTTTAGTGAATAATATCTCGCTTTCTAATATCTTGTTATTAATTTTTATTAATTTACATAAATCTGATAAGGTCTTATAATTGACCCAATAGTTTTTATCTTTTCTAATTCTATATAATGTATTTCTTGATATCTTAAGTTTTGAAAAGATTTTTTTCTGAATAATTATCCTTGAGTTAATCTCATTCCTCAATGTTTCATCAATTTGAACATAATACTTGCCTCTTTTTATAATATTAGTTAGATTCATCTTTGTAGAGAAGTTATTAGAATTTATAAATTTTTGCTTAGCCCATCCTTCATGGCCATTGCAATTGTAAGGAATTTGATTAAAATGTTCTGCTTCGTTTAAACTTCCCCCATACTCTAATTTTTTTAATCCATTTATTAGAATTTTAGTTGCTTCTTTTTCCCCAATATAACCAATTATACCACACATAAAATAGATTTGCTTAATTTGTTTTTAATAGTTATGGAAGAAAGTTCTTTGGGGTTATCAATTATTGATCAAAACAAGAACAAAACTAGTATCTTCATTAGCTTTTAAAGAATGAATGGCGTTTTCTTTCATATGAATAAATGTTCCTGGGGACATAGTTATTTCTTTTCCTTCAAGATTAAAAATGCCCTCTCCTTCAATTGTGTAAACGAATCCTTGCTTTGTGGATGTATGCTCAGATATTTCTGTATCTTTTGCCATACAGAATAATGTAACATCTAGCTTATTCCTTGTTAAGTTCTTCCGTTAGGAACGAGGAATAGTCTGCAAGACGGTTTTTGACGAAGTCAAAAAATTCCGAAGAGTTGTATTTAGGTTCATATAAATTTCTCCGTAGGAAGCTATATGTCCGAAGGACGAGAGAGGGGCTTTTTGGTTCTTTTTCTAAAAGAACATTTAGGGCGAGAAAACGATTTAGCGATACATTTATAAATATTTGATTACATTTGTAGTTTAGGTGGGTTTAAAATGGATTCAAAAAACATAACTTTGCGTGTTGATTCAAAACTTTATGATGAATATAGAGAGTTCTGCAAGAAGAAAGGTTTATTAGTTTCTCGTCAAGTAGAAATAATGATGGAAGAGCAGATGAAGAAAGAGGGGGCAAGAAAATGACCGAATTAAACAATAATAACATCGGGCTTATGGGAAGTTCAATTTCCTCGAAAAAATTCTCCTCGTGAAAC
>CAYYFK010000017.1:0-11612 GCA_964471565.1 Candidatus Woesearchaeota archaeon
TAAGAGAATTAATTTAATTATCTTGGTTGCGTGAGCAACCTTTCTGGACAGACCCTCTTTTTCATAAAGTTTATATAATTAGTTTTTAATTTTATTTAACTAAAGGAGGTTTAAATGGTAGAAGATATTGATTTAATTGAATTGTTGAAAGATGTTGGGAGTTTAGAAGAAATTTTTAAATTAGTTGAAGAAAGAGGTTTGAAGATTGATGTTGGAAATGGAAGGAGACCTGTTTTGTCCGTCGGTAAGGATTATATAATCTTAGGAAATAATGTGAAAAATGATGGAGAATTTATTTATGGTTTCCGTACTGGGGATTTATATAAAATAACTGGAGAAATAAAGGAGTCATAAGCTTTATAAATAAACTCTTTTTATTATTTTTAACATGGCACAAGATAAAGTTCAATTACCTTCTGGAATGGGGGGATTAGTAAGGTACTATGATGAGTATAAAAGTAAATTAGAATTTAAACCTGGAACTATAATTTTATTTATTATATTAACAATTTTGGTGGAGATTCTTTTGCATATTTATGGAAGGAGTTGGTTTGGTTAAAATGATGCCTGGAATGAATCCAAAACAAATGCAGAAGATGATGAATAAGATGGGGATGAAACAAGAGGAAATCCCTGCTTCCGAAGTTATTATTAAAGGACCTAAGGAGATAATTATTAAGAACCCACACGTTGTTAAGGTTAATATGATGGGACAAGAAACTTTTCAAGTAACTGGAGAAGCTTCTGAAGGTTCAGGTATTTCTAAAGATGATGTTTTGACTGTTGCTACTCAGGCTGCAGTTAGTGAAGAAGATGCTCAGAAAGCCTTGGAAGAAAGTGATGGCGATTTGGCTGAAGCCATTATGAAGTTGCAGAAATAGAAGACTTTTTATATAATTCTTAACTTCCCGATTTATGTATTTTGCAACAGGTAGTGATGATAAATTTGAAGAGGCGAAATCTGTTTTTCCTGATTTAATGAGATATAATTTGGATTTAGTAGAAATCCAGGACATTAAACCAGAAAATATCTTAAGAGCTAAACTTTTAGATGCTATGAATACTGTTTCTGGGGAACTTATTGTGGAGGATACAGCTCTTTATATGAATTGTCTGAAAGGAATGCCTGGTCCTTTGATAAAACTATTTATGGAGACACACGGTAATTTTGGTTTATATGATTTAGCAGATAAACTTGAGAACTATCGGGCAAGGGCCGAGACTATGATAGGTTATTCTAATAATGGCAATATGGCTTTTTTTTCAGGTTCTTTGGAAGGTAAATTGGTTTTTCCAATGGGGAGTGGATTTGGATGGGATCAAATTTTCCAACCAGATGGATTTGACAAATCCTTTGGAGAAATGGAATTTGAAGAAAAAAATGAAATTAGTATGAGAATAATTGCTTTAAATAAATTAAAAGAATATCTAATACGAAAATAGTTTTCTTTAAATATATTCGTTTACTACCTTTTTTGTGGAAGAATTACAATTTAAGTTTAAGGATGCTGTAGATTCCTTAAAGAGAGCTAGCCATATGCTGCATGTTACTTATCCTTTAGTTAAGGATCCAAGATTATTTATTGGAATTATGATAAATTTAGACAAATCTTTGAAGTCCGGATTAGATTCTTTATTATACTATGAAAGAATGTATAAGAAAATAAGCCCTTACCCAGATGACTTTATTTTAAAATTAGAAGTTTTTAGGAAAATAATAGGAACAAGATATAATTTTGATAAAGATTTGCCAAAATTTATTTTTAAAATAGATCAAATAATGAAAAATAGAAAGAAGGCGCCTGTTGAATTTGCTAAGAATGGAAATTTTGTAATATGTGATTCCGACTATAGAACTAAGATTTTGAAGCCTGAGGAGATAAAGGAATACCTTTCGAAGGCAAAGGTTTTTATATTACAGCTGCATAATATTATAACAGGAAGTTAAATGGATATATGGAATTAATAGACAACGCTAAAGAAGAACTTAAGCGATCTGATCACCTGATTTATGTGAGTTTAAAGTATACTAGGACTTGTGATATAATTATGAATACTATTTTAAGAATGATTGAATCTTTTGATTTTCTTAATTTAGCTTTACTGGAATATTTGAAGGAAAAAAAGAAAATCCCAAATATCCCAGATAGTGCGTTAAACCGAGCAGAATTATTGGTGGAATTGGATAAAAAATATAAAAATTATATGAAGCTTTATATGTTGCTTAATAAAATTAAAGGATCCGAGTTTGATAGGAGAGAGGAATATAGGAAACATGTTACGATGATTGTACATTTAGATAGGAAGGAATTAGAGGTTACTGTACCGGTTTTACAAGAATACTTTGAAAAAGTAAAAGAATATGTTAATTTTGTGGAGGATGAAATATCATGACTGTTAAAGTTGGAATTTTGTCTGGAAAGGGAGGAGTTGGAAAAACTAGTACTGCCGTAAATATGGCTGCTGCTATGTCTTATTTTGGAAGAGATGTGGTTGTTATAGATGGAAATTTAAGTACTCCTAATTTAGGTTTACATTTAGGTGTTCCAGTTGTTCCGATTACATTACACGATGTTTTGAAAGGAAAAAATTCTATTCTAGATAGTGTTTATTTACACCACACTGGTTTGAAAATTGTTCCTGCTGGTTTATCTTTAGATGATCTTCGTAATGTTTCTCCAGAAAAATTAAAAAAGGTTTTGCCTTCTCTCGATGGTTTAACTGATATTGTTTTGATAGATGGTTCTGCTGGTTTAGGAAGAGAGTCGTTGGCAGTTATTCAAGCGGTTGATGAGTTGATTGTTGTTACAAATCCTGAATTGCCTGCTGTGACGGATGCTTTGAAAACTATTCGTCTTGCTGAGGAAATGGGGAAAAAAGTTAGAGGGATTGTTTTGGCAAAAACTGGAGAAAATCATGATATACCTTTAGAAAATATTAAGAGTTTATTAGAGAAACCAATTTTGGGAATAGTCCCTAGTGATAAGTCTATTCGCGATAGTTTGATTCGTCGTGAGCCTGTTGTTTTCGCTTATCCAAAAAGTAAATCTGCAGTTGCTTATAAGAAAGTTGTTGCTGATTTAGTTGGTGTCGAATATAACGAAAAATCTGAAGGTTTTTTTGGTAGACTTTTTAGAAGGTAAATTAATTGTTTTTTGAACGCAATTTTCTTTCAAGACGTTTCCTATGTGCTTTTCCAAATTCTGGATGATTAACCATAATGCTGTCTGCTGCTTCAAATGTTGCTTTCCAATATAAATCTGTTAGTTCTTTAAGTCTTTCTCTCGAATCTAAATATTCTTGAGAGTCTTTGGCAAATTTATGATCTATTCCTTCGTTGTAGCTATCCTGTGTATATCTTTTTACTACTAACTGCCCATTCTCCAGATGCCTTTCTTCTACTTTATCTTCTTTGTGATCCATAAAAAACCCTGTCCATCCATCATGATTATAAAATTCTACTTGAGTATCTCTATAATCGTTTAAATGAATGGTTAATCTTCTATCATCTTTTCTATAAAAAGGATGGCGATCTATATTTTCTACTTTTACTTTTCCAATAGAAATGGGTCCATCATATCTAGTATCTATTTCTGTTCTTGAGAATATTATATTATATCCAATTGCTGCTCCAGCTCCAAGGATAAGCAAATGTTTTAATTTCATATTTCTAGGATAAACCTAAAATTTATAAATGCTCTTATTTACATCATTTTTACTTATGGCGGTGGTCGTATAGTGGTTATTACATACGGTTGTGGTCCGTAAAACCCGGGTTCAATTCCCGGCTACCGCATTTTCTTATCAAAAACTATTTAAAACCATAAATTTAGTTTTGTTGTATGGAAACTGTAAAAGGATTTAAGGACTTTAGCGGAGAAGAAGCTGCTAAGAAACAGAGAATAAGAGAAGTTTTGGCTAGAGAGTTCTCTCTTTATGGCTTTGAACCTGCGGAAACACCAGTTGTGGAGTTTGAAAAATTTGTCAAAGGAGATAATCCTAATGATGAAGCGGTTTCTGATATTTTTAAATTACAGGATAGAGGTAAAAGAAAACTAGCACTGAGATATGAATTTACTTTTCAATTAAAAAGATTGGCAAAAAATAAGAAGTTGCCTTACAAAAGGTATCAGATTGGAGAGGTTTTTAGAGATGAACCAATCTCATCTAATAGATTTAGACAGTTTACACAATGTGATGTAGATATTATTGGATCTTCAATAAAAGAAGAGGCAGAGGTCATTGGATTGACTTTTAATATTCTTAAGAAATTAAAAATAGGTTCAGAGATAAATATTAGTAATAGAAAACTTTTGAATGAAATTCTTGATAAGGAAAAGATTAATAGAAAGGAGGAAGTTATTCGGGAAATTGATAAACTCGATAAATTGTCTGAGTTGGAAGTTAAGAAAAATTTGAAAAAATATAAAGCTGAGAAAGCTTTAAGTATTTTTAAGAAACCTGAAAAGTATTTTGAGAAATATGATTCTTATGAAGAAATTAAGGAATTGAGAAAATATTGTAAACTTTATGGAGCCAAAGTTAATTTTCAACCTTCTTTGGCTAGAGGTTTAAGTTATTATAATGGTTCAATTTTTGAAATAAGGACTTCTAAAATGAAGGAAAGTATTTGTGGCGGAGGATCTTATTTAGTTAATGGTATCCAAAGTACTGGAATCTCTTTTGGCCTTGAAAGATTAACTAGTTTGGCCAAAGTTGATTTTGATGAAAAAAACTTATTGATTATTGCTCTTTCTGGTTATAATAAAGTAATAAAATTGGCAGAGAAATTAAGGAAGGAAAAGATAGTTTGCTCTTTACTCTTTGGAAAACCTAGCAAAGCCTTACAATATGCCAATAGTAAAAATATTGATTATGTTTTGTTTATTGGCGAGAAAGAATTGAAAAGTAAAAAGTTTAAATTTAAAGATATGAAAACTGGAAAAGAAAGCAATTTAGGTTTTGATGGTTTAATAAAAAAATTAAAATAAAATTATTTTGTTGTTTTCTTAGCTCCTAATTTTGACAGGCCTTCTAATAAGATGAACACTCCCAAAATTAATAATATTACAAAATAAGCTATTAACACTCCAGGGATTAATGCGAATATAGAATCTAAAGATTCACTTACTCCATCAATTGGAATGTCTGTAGACTCTAATTTTATTAATGTCTTAGCTGAGAATATTACTGCTATTGATGCTATACTGATAAAAAATCCTAAAATAGTTTCTATCCATCCAATAAATTTTTTCATTTTTTACCTCCCTTTTTAACTAAATAGTAAACTAAAGCTCCAAATATGAAAGTTAAAGCTATAAATAAAATCCATAAACTAGAATGGTGCCTTTTTTTATGTTCTACCATGATGGCGTCTGTTAACATCCATAGCCAAAATGGAATCCCCAAAATAATTATTATTCCTAATATTGTATTCATTTTAATAGTATCTCTATCTCCTCAAATGGTTTTTCTTGTTGCATATTTATCTTTTTTTGGTTATCAAGATGCAATAATGGAATGAAAGTGTAAATCACATCTTCTTTTGCTTTTGATGGTAATATTTGACTGAATGTAACTTTGTCTTTCTTTTTTAAAAAGTTTTTTATTTTTTCGTATATTTCTACGATTTTATCACCCAAATCTATTCTTTTATCTGGAACTTTGAGATTTTCCTGGATACTTTCGTACTCTGTTTTTCTTACCTTTCTTCTTTGTTCTACTTCTAAGGCTCTCTCTAGAGCAAAAACAAGGTCATTAATAGATACTTTTCTCTTTCTAGCTTGAGGTGTTTTTATTGTTAATTTTGGATTTATTAACCTTTCTTGAGTCTCTTGAATGAAGTCTTCAGGATTTTCTAATTCTTCAGGTTCATATAGTAAACTATCAAACGCGGCTATATTTTCAGATAATAATTTGTCTGATTTTATTTTTAGTAATAACGATGCTGCTAAAATTACTTTTCCAGACATTGAGAAATTTGTTTCTTGAAGTTTTTTCACTATTCCTATATATTTTTGAGTTAGAACGGATATATCTATATCCCAAGGATTCATTTTCTCTGTTTTTATTAAATCTAATAGAATTGTTTGCCAGGTAATCTCATCCTCTTTTAATAACATGTCTAAAATCTGATCTTGCATAGAATTAAATTCTTTATAAGTTATTTAAGTGTTTTGGAATTTTTTTAATTATCTTTCTCTACGTTTACTCTAGTTCTAGATCTAAAATATGCCCCTGAAAAACCTAGTCCTGCACCAACCTTATCTAGATTGCCCGTTAAATATTTTGTTGCTTCTTCTATTGTGTTTTGATCTGTAAAGACATTCCCTAGATACGCGAATCCTTCAGGTATTGCTGTATTTAGATAAGGGATATGATCAAGAATTTCTCCACTTAGTCCCCCAATTGCTGATCCCATGATTCCTGGAAGAAATGCTGCGGCAACTGTTGCTCCAATGCCAGTACTTATTGCTCCGCCGGTTCCAATCAAAGCAATCAAACCGACTCCTTCAAGTCCCTTTCTTAGGGGAGATTTTATTTTGTTATCATTGGTAAACATTTTTTTTGTGATTATAAACCCTGGCAGGACACCCAAGAAACTCGGGCCCAAGGGATTAACCTTAGTTAAGTCCTGCTGGGGAAAAAGAGGTGATATAATTATGGTAGTAAATAACTCCTTTATAAATGTTTCTATTTTTGCTACTTTAGAATAGTTACAGGAAAATTAAGCCTTTTTTGCCTTAAATTCTACGTATCCACACTTTCCACAATGTAGTCTATCTGGATGTTCTGCTAAGAATACGCCTGCTCCGCATTTTGGACAACTTGGCCTTCTAGTTACCTTATTGCCTTCTATTTTGTACTTTGCGTATTTTTTACTCGGCTGCTTGTTCTTTGGTTTCGGTTTCTTTGACATCTTCTTTTGGTTCCTCTTTCACGTCTTCAGTAGGTTTAGTTTCCTCAGTCTTTGGAGTCTCCTCCTTAGCTGGTTCTTCTTTTTTAGGTTCTACATATTTCTCTAATTTTTTTAATTCTTCAAGATTATCATATGCAAATGCGGAGATTGTTGAAGTTCCTTCTCCGAATTTTGTGATTATATTTTTTATTATTATTAATTCTTCTTTTGTTTTTAATTCTTTAGCAAGTTCTTTTTTTATTTCATTATTTGTGGGCGTTGGTTTTTGTGTATGGGGATACTCTATTAGAAACTCTGTTCTATCTATTAGTTTTGATTTATTTTTTTCTAGAATTTTCATTTTTATATTTTAATCGCGTATTCTCCCTTTACTTTTATTCCTGTTTTTTTTGCGATCTCTGATTTTTCTGCATTTAAGACAATTATTTTTCCTTTCAAAGATTCTGAAAATTGATTTCCTTGACATAGAGGACATTTGTTTCCTTCTACTAGTATTTTACAAGTTTTGCATGCTTTTTTAGCCATTCTTTTTCTCCTTAGATTTTTTTAGTTCTTCTTCTATCCATTTGGTATTTCCCAATAATGGTTGTCTCATTGTTAAACCAATTTTTGGATTGTTTACTTCTTTGTATGAAACTGCAATTATTCTTGCTCTGCATGTATCTCCTGCTTTTAAGACTTTTTTTGATTCTTTTCCGGTTAATACATTCTCTTTACTAAATGAAACATAATCATCCATTGTTTGTGAGACGTGAATCATGCCATCTATTGGGCCCATATCTAAAAATGCTCCAAAATCTGTTATTTCTGAGATTTTTCCAACAACAATTTCTTGTAATTCTGGAATAAATGTGAATAATGTGAAGGTTGTTTCATAGTGGGCTGCTCCATCTCCAGGAATTATTATTCCTTCTCCAATGTTGTCCACTTCTTTGATTCCTATTACGAAGCCCAATTCTTCTGAGACGTAACCTTCAAATTTTTCATTTAAGCTTTTTAATACTGATTCTTTTACATCATCTTTAAATGAATTTGGACTTACATGTATATATTCTTTAATCTTTAATTCGTAAAACATTTTGTTAGTTTTTTGGGGCAAAGTTTGGTTTATAAATGTTTTTGTTTTAGTTTTGAGATAAGTTTATATATTAGATAGGATTTTCTTTTTTTATGTCAGTTCGAATGAATGAATCAATTCTCAGATCTTGTAAATATCTAGATGAGCATCCAGAAAGATTAGAGCGTGTTTTAGAATTTTTGGATGAGGATAAAGAAACTGGGATGATCTCTGTGGATTGGAATAAATTTGTTTTTCTTGAAAGAGAAACAGGATCAGAATCTCCATTTTACACAGACCTAATTAACTATATGATGTCTCAAGGAATCTTAACGTATAGTAATGATGAAACATATGCCCTTGTACGTATGAATTCCCTTAGGGGGCCATTTACTTCGGGAGCAATTGCCTTGAACTTTGGAATAAAAGAAGATGCTTTAGCGTATAATAAAGCAAGATATAATGGGGGAGAGGGTTCGATAGTTAAACTCTCTAAAGCTTAACATATTTCTTTTGTCTTACCGTCACCACTTTAATTTGTTTTTCTTTTAGTTTTCTCTTCAATTTTTTATCTTGAGTTGCTACTATGTCTTCTTTTGTAGCTTTTTCTAGAATTAAATCATCTACAATTTTGTCTTTATTTGTCTTTATTATTTTGAATTTTTTTAATTCTATTAGTTTTAAAGTTGCTCTCCCGTTAGATGTAGTTTTTTTTATTTCATCTAGAGTTTTGTCTATTATGGAAGGATTTTTTATTTCAGATATATCTATTTTATATTTTATTACATTGATAAGGAAGTCTGTATCTAGTATTGTTTTCATACTTTGAATTTTATTTTATTGTTTAAAAAACTAATTATTTTGAGAAATAGTTATATATTAAGACTCTTTGTCTTTTTTATGAAGAAAAATAAGTTTATCAGTATCGATGATGCCTTGAGTAAAATGCCGAAAGAATTAAGAGAGAATAAATTGGCCTTTAGAGACATAGTTAATGAGGTAACTTTTGTTAAAAAGAATCACTCCACTATCCCACTATCTCTAGAAGATCTAAGTGTTTTAAAAGAATGGGCTAGAGAGTATGAAATTTTTATAAGGGCACATAAATCTGGACATGGAAATCCAGAAGATTGCAGTTATAGAAAGCCGCATATACATATAGATATAACTGGTAAGGGTTGGCACAATAAAGTGCATTATCTCGTAGATGTTACTACTTAATCTAAGTTACAAATAGAAAGGTTTATATATGCAAAAATATTATTTTTATTATAAAAATGGCAAGATTTAATGTTGATGAGGTAATGGTTTGTGAAATAGCTAATAAACTTCCTGGAGCGAAAGCTAGATTAGCTACGCCTCAAGAGGATCATGGATTTCATAAAGCCGATGTTGTTTTAGATTTAGAAGAAAAGTTATATTTTATTCAGGTATCTCATACACCTAAATCTGTTAGAGAGAAATTGAAATTAACTAGAAGGGGAACTTATCCTGTACACACCCATAAGTATGAAAATATGCCTCTTTTGGAAAAAGAAATTTATAAGATGCTTGAAGAAATAACTGGTTCTGATTCTTAATTTATAAACAATTTGCTAAAAGTCAAATTTTGGTAGTAGGGAGCTTGAAAGTGCTGAATTCTAGCAGAAAGCTTTATAAACTTGAGAGTGTTTTTCTTATTACTTTTAGAGGAAACTTAAATGGAAAAATCTACTAAATCTAGCTATAAAGCTCAAAGTATTCAAGTATTAGAAGGACTAGATGCAGTTCGTACTCGTCCAAGTATGTATATAGGAAGTACAGATATTAGAGGGCTACATCATTTGGTTTATGAGGCAGTAGATAATGCTATAGACGAAGCTATGGCGGGACATTGTGATAAGATTAAAGTTGTCTTAAAACATGATGGAAGTGTTGTGGTTGAAGATAATGGAAGAGGAATTCCTGTTGATTTACATCCTGAATTGAAAAAACCTGCTGTTGAAGTTGTTATGACAACTTTACATTCTGGAGGTAAATTTGATAAAGATTCATATCAAGTTTCTGGGGGATTGCATGGAGTTGGAATCTCTGTTGTAAATGCTTTATCTGAATGGTTGATTGTAGAAGTAAAAAGGGATGGAAAGGTTTACAGGCAGAAATATGAGAATGGAAAAACCAGTTCTGAATTAGAAACTATTGGAGATTCTAATGAGAGTGGAACTAAAATAAATTTTTTCCCTAGTAAAGAAACTTTTTCTGAGATTGAATTTAAGTATGATATTTTAGCAAATAGATTGAGAGAATTAGCATTTTTGAATAAAAGTGTTAAGATAATTATTGAAGATGAGATTAAAAATAAGAAAGAAGAATTTTTTTATGAAGGTGGAATAAAAAGCTTTGTTGAGTTTTTGAATAGGAATAAGGATAAACTTCATAATGATGTTGTTTATTTCACTAAAGATAGTAAAAAGACTAATGTTGAAATTGCTTTGCAGTATAATGATTCTTATTTAGAAAATATTTTTAGTTTTGTAAATAATATTAATACTCATGAAGGAGGAACACATCTAAGTGGATTTAAAACTGCCTTGACTAGAGTTGTTAATGATTATATTAAAAAGAAGAATATCGGAACTAAACTTAGTGGTGAAGATTTAAGAGAGGGTTTGACAGCTATAATTTCTGTTAAAGTTCCTGAGCCACAATTTGAGGGACAAACAAAAACTAAATTAGGAAATTCAAATATTAAAGGAATTGTTGATTCTATTGTAACTTCTGAATTGAGCACTTATTTCGAAGAGAATCCTAAAACCGCTAAGATAATTATTGATAAGTGCTTATTGGCTGCTAAAGCTAGAGATGCTGCGCGTAAAGCTCGTGAATTGACTAGAAGAAAAAGTGTTTTGGAAAGTGGCTCATTACCTGGAAAACTAGCTGATTGTCAAGAAAAAGATCCTGCTAAATCTGAATTGTTTATAGTTGAGGGAGATTCCGCAGGAGGTTCTGCTAAATCTGGGAGAAGTAGAGAGTTTCAAGCGATTTTGCCTTTGAGAGGAAAAATATTAAATGTTGAAAAAGCTAGAATTGATAAAATTTTTCAAAATAATGAAATTACTACTTTGATTTCTGCTATTGGTGCAAATTCTGGAGAGGAGTTTGATTTGGAGAAAGCTAGATATCATAAAATTGTTATTATGACTGATGCGGATGTTGATGGAAGTCACATTACTACTTTATTATTAACTTTCTTTTATAGGCATATGAAGGAATTAATCGATGCAGGTTATTTGTATATCGCTATGCCTCCTTTGTATAAAGTTAGCAAGGAGAAAAAAACGTACTATGTTTATTCTGAAGATGGGTTGAAAGAATTGTTTGAAAGAATTGGAAAAGAAGGATCAAGTTTACAAAGATATAAGGGTCTTGGTGAAATGAACCCTTCACAATTGTGGGAAACTACAATGGACCCAAAAATTAGATTTATTAAACAAGTTAGAATTGAAGATGCGGTTTTAGCTGATGAGATGTTTACTACTTTAATGGGAGAGAAAGTTGATCCCCGTAGAGAATTTATTTATCAAAATGCTTTGGAGGCTAGAAATATAGATGTATAAGGCAATTATATTTGATTTGGGCGGAGTAATTTATACTATA
>CAYYFK010000018.1:0-10502 GCA_964471565.1 Candidatus Woesearchaeota archaeon
TAATACTTCTTCATTTTCGCTACCCACGGTTAGATCTATCCCCCATGCTAATGGAAATTCAAATCCTCCCTCATTTGCTGCGTCTTTTGTCCCGTAATTACCATCACATCCCGAGATACTTCCCACTGTCTCTTTAAGGAACTTATCTAAACTTACACTATCATCTGTTGTTCTTATTGAACCACGTACTTTATCTCCACGAACACCCCAAACCAAAACTGTTTTTGAGTTAAGCTTTTCTATTAAAAAATCTGCTGAAATTGCAATTGCCCCTCTATCTCCATTTCCTAAAATTCCCACATTCGATATAGAATAACTATCCTTTGTATCTACATTTGTCATAGACAAAGCCAGCGCAGCGAATTCTGCTGTAGTTAGTGGTTGAGATAAAATTTGAGCAAGGACAGATGTGTTTGAAGTTTTATATAAATAAGATAATGCATCAAAATCTCTATCACTGGCGTTTAATGCCTTGCCACTTTTTAATCCAGTATCGGTCATGATTCCATGCATAAGGGCAATTGATAAATTCACTTCATCTTCTCCTGCTTTTTTTAATAAATTTGCTTTTTGTAAATATTCTGCGTAGATAGTTGCGGCCGCACCAGCTTTTTGATCTATATCTGAGAACTTTGCTTCAAGTCCGCCTTCTGTCTTTTTATCATGATGGTCTACTATTGATATTAGCTCTATTCCTTTTATTCTTTTTGTAAAGGCATCATCATAACCTTGTGAGTCTACTAGACAGATCCCGCCATATGTTGAAAAGTCTGTTTCATCTGAAAGTTTTATTAAATCAATTCCTAATAGTTTTACTAATGCATTATTCTCATTACGAGCTATTTCTTCATTATATATTATATCTACTTCTACACCGTATTGTGCACCGATAAATTGCGTTGCAAAGGCTGAAGAAATCCAGTCAGGGTCTGGTGAACCTTGAGAAACAACTGCTAATGATTTTCCCTTATATTCCTTTATTGTATCTATAAATGATGGTGTTTTTTTCTCTGGACCCATGATTTGCGGTCGAGTTTTTGAGTATTTAAAGCTTTCTGGAAGGGGAAAGTTTTAAAAGATTATTGGTAAAAAAATAGTATTCAATAAGTATTATAAATAGGTTAAATTTTCTTCTTTTATGTTAATAGCTGTCGATATAGATGAGGTCACACAAGCATTCGCTGAACATATATTTGATTTTTATAATAAACTTGGAAGAACTAATCGCACTATTTATGAGTCAGAAGATTATAAATTTCATAAAGTTTGGGGTTGTTCTATTGGAGAAAGTGTTAGAAGGATTAGAGAGAGATTTTAGACAGCTTAGTAGAGAAATTAATAAACATAGACAATATGGCAAATTAGACCCATTTGTTGGTTCTTTTTTTAGAAAATATTCTGGTCTCGTATTTAAATTATCTCCTTTTTGCCCGAGGGTTTGTAATGATTCTTAAGTGATTACAAACAGAAAAGTTTATAAACACTGGATTTTTGGTTTTATTAAGAAAGTATGAATATTTGAGAAAGCACTTGAACATTTTATGAACATTTCGCTTTTTCTATAAGAGTGCTGAAATATTGGAGAGAAAATAAAAAAATGATATTTGAAGATTTAGGTCTAAATACTAATCTATTTAAGACCATAAAAGAATTAGGTTTTAGTAAACCTACACAAATTCAAGAAAAATCTATTCCTTTCATTATGGAAGGAAAAGATGTGGTAGGAGAGTCAGAAACTGGGTCTGGAAAGACATTGGCTTTTGGCGCAGGAATAATTGAAAAGGTTGTCTCTGGAAAAGGATTGCAAGCTTTGGTTTTAACCCCAACAAGAGAATTAGCTGAGCAAGTAAAGGGTGCTATTGATCAATTTTCTAATGGGAAAAATTTGAGAACTGCTAGCGTTTATGGAGGAGTTTCAATTACTAATCAAATTCATGAATTAACTAGAGCAGATGTTGTTGTTGCAACGCCTGGAAGATTACTAGACCATTTACAAAGGAGAACTATTGATCTTTCAAAAGTTAAAATATTAGTTCTAGATGAAGCAGATAGAATGCTTGATATGGGATTTGTAGATGATGTTGAAAGAATAGTTAGAAGTTGTCCTAGAGAAAGACAAACTATGTTTTTTTCTGCAACAATCGATTCAAGAATTAAAAGTCTGGCTAATAAATATATGGTTAATCCTGAAATTATTATGGCTGGAAAACAAGTTGATCCTAGTAAACTAAAGCAAGTTTATTACGATATCACTAAAAATATGAAGTTATCTATGTTAGTTCATCTATTGAAAGAAGAAAAATCTGGATTAGCAATGGTTTTTTGCAATACAAGAATGAATACAGATTTTGTTGTTAAAAATTTGAAGGCTAATAAGATAGATGCAATTGCTATACATGGGGGATTTACTCAGAACAAAAGATCTCGGAGTTTAGATTTCTTTAATAAAGCTAAATTTGGGGTTTTGGTATGTACTGATGTTGCTGCTCGTGGATTGCATATAGATAATGTTTCTCATGTTTACAACTATGAAATTCCTTCCGATCCTAAGGATTATGTCCATAGAATTGGAAGAACCGCTCGTGCTGGTGAAGCAGGAAAAGTAATCAATTTACTTTGTGAGTTTGATTACGACAACTTTAGAAGGATTCAAAGAGATTACAGCGAGTTATCTGTTGACAAATTGGAGAGCCCACGTGTAGAAAGGGTAATTGCAATTAGAGTAGACAGCTTTAGAGGAAAGAAACCATTTAGGAGTCGTAAGAAAACCTGGAGAAGAAGATAGATTAGAAAGGTTTAAAAGGAGCATATAGTTGATAATTGTCAGGAGGTTTCCAAATGAAAGGTACAGTAAAATTTTTCAATGAACAGAAAGGTTTTGGATTTATTGCCGGTGAAGACGGTACAGAGTATTTTGTACATCAATCTGGTTTGGCTGAAGGAACAAGGCTAAATGAAGGCGATGCTGTTACTTTTGACGTCGAAGAAGGCGACAGAGGTCCAAAAGCAGTTAACGTAGTTAAGGAGCAATAATTAAGTTTTTATTATAATTCTTAAAATTTTTCTTTTTCTTTTTTTTAGTTAAACTTAAATAGTTTTGAAATAGATTTTGGTTATGAAAAAAGGTTTGATATTAGTAATGTTTTCTTTATTTTTTATTAGTAGCTGTAGTAGTGTGGAGCCTGATATTTATTCTGAATGTCATAGTTTGTGTGATGTCGATCAGGAGGCCTATTGTGCTGAAGAGAGAGAATCAGTTTCGTGATGCGAATCAGTTTCGGGACAACACAGTTGTTTTAGATGAAAACTTTTAAAAGTTAGTTATTTTCTTCTTTTTTAATGGAATTTGTTAAAGATTTGAAGTGGAAAAAAGGAATGGATGTAGCTTCGTTAGTTAAAGATTTAGGTAAAGTTGGTTTTCAATCTATCAATTTAGCAAAAGCAAAAGAAACCATAGTTAAAATGAAAAAAGATGGTTGTAAGATTTACTTAACTTTTACTTCAAATATGGTTACTTCTGGTTTAAGAGGTTTTTTTGCTCAATTAATTAAATTAGGTTTGGTTGATGTTGTAGTTACGACTGTTGGTGGTTTAGAAGAAGATATTATGAAAGCAAATAAAGAAGATTTTGTAATTGGTTCTTTCAGTGAGGATGATGTTGAATTATATGAAAAAGGAGTAAATAGGGTTGGAAATTTGTTTATTAGAACAGAATCTTATGCTAAGTTTGAGGATTTGATGAAGCCTTATTTGAAAGATATTTATTCTAAAAAGAAAAGGGTTACTCCTTCTGAGATATTTAATGAAATAGGTTTAAAGTTAGAGGATGAGGATTCAATATTATTTCAGGCCGCTAAGAAGAAAGTTCCAATATTTTGTCCTGCTGTGACTGATGGGGCTTTTGGTTTTCATTTGTTTATGTTTCAGCAGGATCATTCAGAATTTATAGTGGATGTAGTTAAGGATTTTAGTAATATATTGTTTAGTACTTCGCAGGATGAGAAGAAAGGTTTGATATCTTTAGGAGGGAGTATTAGTAAGCATCATGCTATTTTGGCTTGTTTGTTGAATGGTGGATTGGATTATGCTGTTTATCTTACTACTGCTAGTTCTTCTAGTGGTAGTATGAGTGGTGCTAGTACTAATGAAGCTAAAAGTTGGGGAAAGATTAAAGATGATTCGGATGCCGTTACTGTTATTGGTGATGTTAGTGTTACTTTTCCTTTGGTTATGGTTGGTGTTTTGGAGGAGTTGGAGAAGGAAGGACTTTTAGAGTAAGTTGTTGTAGACTCAGACGCCGTCGGGCTTTTGGATGTTTTTAGTTAATTTCACATAAATATCTTTTGTAAATTTAATCACTTTTTCTGCGTATTCTTTATCTATCCTTGTTCCATAGTATAGCATTCCGTTTCTAAAGTATCTTATTTGATCTGCAAACTGAATTTCACTTTCTTTAAAACCAATCTCTCTTAGATAAGAAACTTCTGCTTCATGGGCTTTAAATCCGGATGCATTAAATCCTTTTAGCAACATCTTTGCTCTTATTAGTTCCATCATTATGTCGTGGCATCTTTTTACGTAGTCATTTGCGTTTAAATCACCAATACCCATTTTTTCTATTAATTTTGGCAGGTATTCATAATTTTGCTTTGCTTCTTCAATTAGAAATTCGGCTCTTGAAGTATCTATAGACTGTTTCTTTACAATTCCTAATTTTATGAATTCTTCAAATTTTTTGATTGTTTTCATATTTCAATACTTCCATGCAATATTATTCCGTTTAGAATATTATTTTTTAAGTGTTTATGAATACTTTTCCAATCTTTGTAGAAGTTTATATTAATTTCCCTATTTAATACTTCTTCAAATTTTTCAACGTGAAATACCTTATCTTTTCTCTCTATAACTGCTATATCTATATCTGAATTTATTATATCTTCTCCTTTTGAATAAGACCCGAATAAGATTATTGTGGCTCCTGCAAAATTTTCTTCTAAGTAACCTGAAAGACCACTTAAGTATATATTTTTTAGGTTTTCGACTCTTTTTAGCTCTATTGCTTTTGGATTGTCTCTGTTTAAGGTAATAAAATTAATTGTTTTTGTTTTTTTTAAAGTTATTAGGCTTTTTAGTTTTTTTAGTGAGTTTGAAATGGCTGTTGGAGAAACATTTAGTAATTTTGCTAGTTCTCTTTGACTTAATTCTTCTCCTGTTTTTTTGCATAAGAGTGAGAAAAGATTCTGGTCTAATTGTGTGAAGTTTAGTTTATATGTGTCCATTTTAGTTTAAATATATAAAGTTTAGTTTATAAAGATATTGGTTTGATATCTTTAGGTGGGAGTATTAGTAAGCATCATGCTATTTTATGCTGTCTGTCTGTTTGTATAATTTGTGGATTTTAGTTAATTTAATTAAAAAAGAAGTAAAGTGTGATTAAGCTGCCACTGAAGCAATTCTTGGATTCTCAATTGGAACTGCAAAAGAGGCGGGAATTTCTTTATTTTGGGTATTGAATTTAATTGCTATCATTATTCCAGATTTTGAGCCCGTAGCTATAAATTTTCCGTCTTTTATAGTTTCTAACATTTTTTTTGTTATTCCAAATTGCTGTAAATGTTCAGAAGCATTTAGTATTTCTATCCCTTTAATTAGTCCTTTTGTTGAAATATCTAGAATGAAGTCTCCTATGTCTATATTCCCCTTGAATTTTTCATCGGATTTGTAGCCTTTATGCATAAATAAAGTATCATGTTCTGAATCATATGTGATTATTTTTTCCATTTTTTCCCATACCCCTTTTCAACTATTTTTTTCCAAGACCTATATCTCATGATATAAGTTATAACTTTTAAACCTTTTCTTTCAAAAATTATTGGTAAAACCATTGTTTTTGAGTTGCTTATGTTGAATATTAATTTGTATTTATTTTCTGGCTGTTTCTCAAAATCTATTAAGTTTGTTGGGTTTAGTATTTGTTTTGTCACTCTTTCTTTTGTGTCTTCCCTGATCATCATTTGTAGTTCTGCGTGTTTTGTAAAGTAATATCTTTCTTTTTTAGGTTTTTTAATAAAGTTTTTAGTTTTTCTAGGTCCATTAGTTCTTTGTAGTAACATTACTTTATAAACATTATTTGTGTACTTGACAACATAGTTTATTTCTTTGCAGTTTTCCTCACTCAAAACTAATAACCTGAAATCCGTATTTTTCAATGTCTTCTTTAGACCAGAAATCTATGTTTTTAGTTTTTCCAACATAAGTAACTTTTTTCTCTAGGACTCGTCCAGTATATTTTTTCGTTTCAGGATTCCATTCTTTTATAACTAAAATATCTTCTTCATTACATTCCCAATCTGCTAATCTTAATTCATATTTCTTTTTTTCTTCTAGAATTTTCTGAAAATACTCTGGCCAAACTTTTTTCTCTATTTTCATAATTAAAGTTAGTTAATATTATTTATAAATTTATTTCTTAGTGGCTTTCCAATATTTATCTAAGAAGTAAATCAACTTTTTCCAGAATGTCTTCTATTGTATATGGCAGGTCTACCTGTTTGAAGCCAGCTCTCTCTGAACTTTTTTTAACTTTCTGAGCTACACTTTCATCTGCCAATATGATTACAGGCACATTCCTAGATTTTAGATAATTTACTACGGTATCCTCAAATGCTTTGGCTCTTGTTTCATGGTTTGATTGATCATAAAATAAACGGGTGTCATATAGAATAAGGTTATAATCGCAGGAAATTCCTTTTAGACTTAAATTAGCAAACATACTTTTTCCACTATTGCTATAAATTACTTTGTGACCTTCCTGTTCTAGTCTTTCTACTAATTCGTCGTGATCGGTTATATGCTCTTTCTCTTCTTGTGGTCCTCCGAATAATATACTTGCCATGGAGATAAGGAACACATTAGATTATAAAAAGGCTTTGTAATTTATTTAACCTTCTTAACCCAATAAATTCCAGTAATCAAAAGAAATTCAACATAACCGGCTAACATTAAAGAATCAAAAAATCTCATTTAGTAGATGCACTAAATGAGATTTTTTAGAAATATTAAAGAGAGAACCCAATTAATGTATTGGTTTAAGAGTTTCAGAAGTGCCAATTCCATTTTAGATGGTTATGTAATCTGGTATAACTTTGTTAGAAACCATATGACATTAGGAAAAACACCAGCAGAAGAAGCAGGATTTGCTATAGACTTAGGGAAGAATAAGTGGAGAACGTTGATAGAGGTTGCAACCATTGTTAAAAAACATACCCCGTAGAGTTTACATTACACTTTTGAGTAAAATTTAAAAACTAAACCCAATTTAATTATTTATGTCAAACTTAACAAGTAGGATGTTAACGGGTATTGGATTAATCATTCTAGGTCTTTTTCTAATAATTCTATTTTTTTACATTGATGAAAGTCAATGGGTAACTTTATTTTATGGGATTCCTTCTTTAATTATAGGAATTTGGTTAATATTTAATGATAAAGAAGATAAAATTGAACAAATTAAGGGGGCAAAAAAATGAAAATAGTTATTACAACAGGAAATGAAATTCCTAACAAAGAAATTGCAGAAGTTTTAGGAGTAGTAAAAGGAAGTACTGTAAGAGCAAGAAATGTTGGTAGAGATATTGGAGCGAGTTTAAAGAATCTTGTTGGGGGAGAAATAAAAACTTATACTGATATGGCTAACAATGCTAGAGATGAAGCTTTTAATAGAATGGTTAATCAAGCTATTGATAAAGGAGCAGATGCAATTATTGGAGCTAGGTTTATGACTTCCATGATTTTGCAAGGTGCTTCTGAAATGTTAGCTTTTGGAACTGCAGTTAAGTTTAAATAAATAATTTCTTAAGTAGAAGTATGGAAAGAAAATATTTGGATGAATTGGAAGATTTTTTTGAAATAAAATTAGATCGGGCTCCAAAACTAATTTTTGTTAAAACTAGAGAGGAAATTGATAGATTAAAAAGCAAAAAAACGGAGCCTTGGGTTGTTGGCTGGGTAGATTCGGGAGATATTTATATTTTAGACAAAGATAATTTTGAAGAAGAGAGTAGTCATAAATATTCTGAAGAAAATTATATTGCTTTAATAAAACATGAATTGGCACATTTATTTTTTTCTAAGTTATCAAAAAGAAGAAAGAAACCATATTGGTTAAACGAGGGGGTTGCTATTTATGTTTCGGGACAGTTGGTATTTAAGAAAAGGCCAAAAGAGTTTAAAGAATTTTTAAGCTTTGGAGATGTAGTTGGAAAAAAGATTTATAGCGAGAGTGGATTTTTTATTGAGTTATTGGTTAATAAATTCGGAAAGGAAAAATTGCTGGAGTTAATTGGGAGACTTTCTGAAATTAATTCGGAGGAGAGTTTTAAAAAATTATTTGAAGAGATTTATGGTTTTGAGTTAAGTTATGAAGAGATTAATAAGTTAGAGTAAGTTTTAAAAGTATTACTTAATTCCCGAAGCTATATGGCAGAAGTAAAGGTAAAGGTAAATTCTGAGGTTCCTGTTGATATAGATGGACTTGAGGGGGGATTGTATGATTTGCTTACTGCCGCAGAAGATTCTTGTGACTTTGAAAAGATACTAAATAATGCTATTCAATCTTTCTTTTTAGCTCAGCCAGATGGAGAGAGACATTATGATAGAGATTCTCCGGAATTTTTGGGAAGTGTTTGGTTGACTAGGGAGAATAATACGGAAACTGGAAAGGCGAGTATTACATATACTGCTTCTGATGAAATGGCAGAAAAACTTGGTTATGTCCAGAGAGGAGTTGGAGAAATTAATTTAAGAGATAAAACTTATTCTTTAGATTGGGCTGGTTCTTCTTTTTGTGATTCGCAAGCTTACGATGTTCCGGATGCAGTTGCTAGAGATTTGTATGATGTTCTAGAGAAGTTAGGTTTGGAGCATTCTGGAAAGGCTTAAAAATTATTAAATCTAAGAAGGTTTATGAATATTTTGAGGAAGTGGTGGTTTTGGGTTGTTTTGGTTGCTGCTATTGTTTTTGGGATATTGTCTCCAATTCTATATGATATATTAATATTGCCAATTCATGAATCAAATATTAAAGAAGAAATTGAAGATGCTAATTATTGTAATGTTAAAGAGGATTGTGTAAGTTTTGCGGGGAAGTGTCCGTTTGGTTGCTATATTTCTGTTAATGTTGATGAAGAAGATAGAATAAGGGAATTGGTTGAGTCATACCAACCAAAGAGTAGTTCTTGTGAGTATTCTTGTGCGTATTGTACTGTTACTGATTGTATAAATGGAAGATGTTCGCCTCTTTGTCCTGGTGGTGGTTCTTCTGATTGTTTAGCTGATGGAGTGGAGTGTCACCTTCCAGATACGTGTGAGGAAAAATGTTGCTCTGGAGGTTATCATCTTTGTGATTCACCTCCACCAGATTGTGAGGGGTGTGTCTCAGATTATTGTTGTGGTTTTAAAGAGGGTTGTATAGAGGATGGAGAAATCTGTCAATTGCCCGCTCCAGGTGCTGGTAATTCTGGCTGTTTAACTGATTGTTGTTCTAATAACTACTATATACCAAGTAATTGTCCTGCAGGGATGGATTGTCCGGCCGGTCCTCCAACTACAGGGATTTGTGGTGAGGAAAACCCTTAAAAATACCTTTTTTTCTTCTTTTTTAATGGAATTTGTTAAAGTATGTTGTCAAGTATACAAATATTGCCTAGTTACTAGAAATATAAAAGATTTTCCTGATTTGATTGAAGTTGTTTTGCCAGAGTCGCTATAGGCTTCTTGCTATTTCATCTTTTTCTTTCTTAGTTAGTTGTTTTAAATTTGGCATGGATCCATAAAGTTCTTTTAATTTAATTAAAGCTTCTTTCTTTTTATCTTCTTCAATTTTTTCTCTTAGTGCTGTTCTAAAATATTCTTGTTCGCTTGAGTAACCTTTTGATTCTGAGAATTCTTTAGCTTGGTCTAATAATTCTTTTGGAACTCTGACGTGTATTTGTGTGTTCATGATATCTTATTGATACTATAGTGATATATAAAGGTTTTGTTTTTAGGTGACTACATTTTGGTTGTTTTGTAGACACCCAATATATTTAAAAATCCCTCTTTTTCTTCTTTTTTAATGGAATTTGTTAAAGATTTGAAGTGGAAGAAAGGAATGGATGTTTCTACTTTAGTAAAAGATTTAGGAAAAGTTGGTTTTCAGTCAGTTAATTTAGCAAAAGCAAAAGAAACTATAATTAAAATGAAAAAAGATGGTTGTAAGATTTACCTAACTTTTACAAGCAATATGGTTACTTCTGGTTTAAGAGGTTTTTTTGCTCAGTTAATTAAATTAAACTTAATAGACGTAGTTGTAACAACTGTTGGAGGCATAGAAGAAGATATTATGAAAGCAAATAAAGAAGACTTCGTAATAGGTTCTTTCAGTGAGGATGATGTTGAATTATATGAAAAAGGGGTTAATAGGGTTGGAAATTTGTTTATTAGAACAGAATCTTATGCAAAGT
>CAYYFK010000019.1:0-8625 GCA_964471565.1 Candidatus Woesearchaeota archaeon
AAAAACAAGGTGGAAGAGTAACACAAAAAGATATTCGTAAAAATTTAGGTTTAGGTGAAGCTAAAGCTAGTTTAATAATTACTGAATTAGAAGATAAAAAAATTGTCCGAAGAATTAAAAAAGGAAGAGGTAATGTTATTATTTTAAACAAATAGAAAAGCTTTTAAAATTAAATTTAGGTCTCTTTGGTATGAGCCTGTGGCGTAGTCTGGTAGCGCACTGCCCTTACAAGGCAGGGGTCGGGAGTTCGAATCTCCCCGGGCTCATTCATTTTTTATTATTTCTTGAAATTTTTTATGTAATTCTTCTTTTTCTTTAGATAATTCTATTTTTTTTATTAGAAATACTTGATTACCTTGTTTCAATTTTTTATCAAGTTTGAAAGATATCTCATCTCCTTTTTTTGCTTTTTTTATTTCTTTATCTTCTAATCTCATATTGTTAACTTTAGTTTTGTAAAAACCAACTGATTTACCTATAAATTCTATTTTATCATTTTCATTTAATTCTTTAATTAATTTTATTGCAACAACTTTTAATTTAGGGTAGTAATTAGTTACTTCTCCAATTTTTTCCTTTTTCTCTTTAGCTATTGATCCATAAAATTTTGTCCAAGCATCATTTGTTGGAGAACCTAAATAGAAATTTGTAGTGAATCCTCTGTTATATACTTTTTCTAGTTCTTTTAATAATCTTAATTTTTCTTTATCAGTAAATTTATTTTCTTTAATTAATTCTATTGCTTCTTTGTAAATTTTTGTTACAGTATAAATATAATCTGCACTTTTTGCTCTTCCTTCTATTTTGAAAACATCTATTCCTGCATCAAATAATTGATCTAAAATTGGAAGTGTGCAAAGATCTTTTGAAGAAAGAACATAATTTCCATCTAAAATCATTTCTTTTTTTGAATTTTCTAAATCTGTGATTTTATATTGCCTTCTACATTCCTGTAAACATAAACCTCTATTAGCAGATAATTTATTATGGAATTGTGACATAAAACATCTTCCTGAATAAGAAATGCAAAGTGCACCATGTATGAATGTTTCTAATTCTATTTGTTTTCCTTTATAATTTAGATTTTCTTTTTTTATTTTATTTTTCATCTCTTTTATTTGTTCTAGAGTGCACTCTCTTGCTAAAACTATTCTTGGTGAGTATTTTGAAAAGAATTTTATTGTTTCATAATTAGAAATTGATATTTGGGTAGACATGTGCACTTCCATATTTTGTTCTTCACATAACTGTATGGTTGCTATGTCTGTTGCTATAACTGCATCTACTTCTGCTTTTTTTGCCTCTTTTATTATTTCTGTTACTTTGTTTATTTCTTTATCATAAATAATTGTGTTTAGAGTTAGATATCCCTTCATATTGTTTTTATGTAATTTAGTTATTATTTCTTTTAATTCTTCTTTTTTGAAATTTTTTGCAGAACCTGCCCTCATATTTATTCCTTGGATTCCAAAATAGACTGCATCTGCTTTAGCATTTATTGCTGCTTGCAGTGTTTCAAAATCTCCTGCTGGTGCTAATAGTTCTATCATAGTTTTTTGGTTTTAGAAGAGTTTAAAAAAGTTGTTTATTCTGTTTTCAGCTTTATAGAATACAATTTACTTTAATTACAATCAAGAAAAATATTAAATTGGTTTGAGCTTATTTTTTTTGAGAAACATAAATACTAAAAATTGGGAATTTTGAAAATATTTCGTAAGCTGCAGCATCATATTTTTTAAATGTAGGTGTTGGTTTACAATCAATAAAGTCAATTAATTCAAATCCCGCTTTTCTTAAACTATTTAATTGCGTTCTGAATGTTTTGTTATATGTTTTCATTACCATTCCTGGGACCATCTCCCATTCTGCAAGCCTCTCATCCCATCCCTTTCCAAGAGCAATCTGTTTTCCTGTTTTCTTATCTATAAGTTTTCCTATTCCAATAATCTTGAAATTTTTATCTTCATATTTTTCTCTTGCTGATGCGATTGGGCTCTCATTTGAATAATAGAAAAGTCCTCCCTTCTTTAATACTCTTGAAATCTCTTTGAAAACAGGAATTAAATCTTTAATGTAGTCGACACTAAGACTTGCAGTAACAACATCAAATGAAGAATTTTTATATGGCAGTTTAGTCATAGATCCAATCTTAAAATCAACATTAGGACAATTTTGTTTTGCCATCTCAATCATAGATTTACTAATATCTATGCCCCAACATTTAACACCTTTTGAAAGGTATCTCTTTATATGATCTCCAGTACCGCAACCCACATCAAGCAATTTTTTACTCTTAATATTTCCAACAGCTTTAATCATACAAGGGACCTCAAGAAATTCATTATATAAACGACTTTTATGTTTCTCTTTTCTTGTTTTTTGATATTCTTTACCAAATTTATCATACATATTTTTTGTATGTTTCTCAACAGCCATAATTGCATAAAAATAATTGAGTTATATAAACGTATCGAAAACCCCCATTTAGTTTCTGTTAAAGTTAATAATTTTTTAATTCCAAAGCTTTTTATTTTTATCTAAATACTTATTATTATGGATTATTCAAGGCAAGAGCTTGTTATTGGAAAAAAAGCTCAAAAACAATTGGAAAAGTCTAAGGTTGCTATAATTGGCGTTGGAGCTTTAGGTAGTCTAAGTTCTGAGTTATTAGTTAGGGCTGGAGTAAAAAAATTAATACTTTTTGATAATGATTTTATTGAAATGAGTAATTTACAGAGGCAACACTTGTATAAGTTGGATGATGTTAATAAACCTAAAGTTAAAGTTGCTAAGAGATATCTAAAGGAAGTTAATCCTAATGTTTCTATAAAGGAATATTTTATGAGCTTGACTCCAAATAATATTAAAAAGTTAAACAAAGTGGATTTGATTTTAGATTGTACTGATAATATGCAAACTCGGTTTTTATTGAATGATTTTTGTGTTAAAAATAAAATAAATTGTGTTTTTGCCTCTGCGATTCAAGAAAAAGGATATATTTATGTTTATTTTTCTAGAAGACCATGTTATAGTTGTATTTTTTCTGGATTGAGATCAATAGATTCTTGTGAAACTTTAGGTGTTTTGAACGGAGTAAGTTCTTTGGTAAGCAGTTTACAGGTGAATGAAGCAATAAAATTATTAATTGATAAGAAAGCTGAAGAGGATTTGGTTTATGTTAGTCTGGGAAAGAACGATTTTAATAAGATAAAGGTTGAAAAGAGAAAAGATTGTAAGGCTTGTAAGGGGAAGTTTGATTATTTGGATGGAAAAATTAAAGAAGAAGTTTGTGGGAAGTAATATTTACTAGTTACTCTGCTAAGAAAGCTATACTATATAAATAATGAACAGTTATCATTTTTTATGAAGCTAGAAGAACTGTCATCAAATCAAATCATAACTTTAAATGATTATCCCTTGTATAGTATTCCCGATCTTGAGAAATACTATGAATCATCTAAATCAAACAAAGAAATTGCTTTTGTTCCAGTTATTAGAAAAGATATAGTAGTAAAATATCTGGATAAAAAACTAGTAACGCTATTGAAAGCATTTGAAATTGAAAATCCTGAAGCAAATTATTTTATGTTGGATGGCTCTCATAGAACAACTGCATATACTTTAACCAGAAAGAAAATTAAAGTCATCATTTATGACAATGATCAGGATATAACAGAAGCTAGAACACTGGTTGATTCTGAAAAAATGTCTGATAATGTAACAGTATTATATGATTTGAAAAAGAATTGTGAAATTTTAAATAAACATTTTAACATAAGACCATATTTTATGACAGTTGAACAGAAAACAATTAAACTGATTAACCAAAAAGATATTCCTCAATATATGATTGATAATTTTAAAATTTAATTCTAAAATTCTATTCTCAAGCCCAAAAAATTATTTCATTTAACGTCCATTTAGTGAAATGTTTTTAGTTAAATAGTAATATATTATCAAAAAGCTAAATATATTATTAACTCAACCCAAATGATTCTATAAAACTAGTTATTTTGTTATACTCTTTTAGATAATTAAAACCTTTTTCTGTTAAGGAATAATTTTTTCCTTTTTCTGTAACTCTTTCTATAAGAAATCCTTTTCCAATTAACTCGTTTAGATATTGTTGCATCATTTGATGGGATAAATTTGATTTATACAATATGTGAGTAGGTTTGATTGTTTCTCCCTTTTCCCTTATGACATCGAGTATATCGAAGATGACTCGAAGTCTATCTCTTTTTTTGCTCATTTCTTTAACACCAATATCAAATTTGTTAATATTAATAAGTATGAAAATAATTCAAAATAGTGGGCTATAACGTAAAATATTTTATCTGTAAATGAAAATACAAAGTGAATATTACTTAAGAATAATAATAAGAACGCAGAAAATACTAGGTAGGTGTTGAATTTTCTGTTTGTTCTGTAATTTAATAAATATGTTAATGTTAGGAATCCTAAAAGAATTGATGATATAATGAAGAATAAGAACACCGCGTTTTGACTAAAATATATTGGTGTTATTGTTACAGCAAGAAGTAATAATAGATTTCTGAAACTTTTCTCTTTAAGGCTTATATGTGTTAGTATTACTAATCCTGCAATCATTAGAATCATATGAATATGTAAGGCAGTTAGACCTAAATTCATAACATTGCTGGCTTTCTGGACTATATCTACTGTTTCACTTAAACGATATAGGATTCCTATATTTAGAATTGATTGTAAAAAGTATGAAAATGAAAATAATAAGAAACCTGTCCCGAACCAAATGGCTTTTTTCTCTTTTGATAGATTGTATATTTTAAATGAGAATATTGCAACTAAAAAAGTAATTAAAGCAAAGACTAATTCAAGTGTTATACTCTGATGAAAGAACCATTCTGGACAGTATCCTAATGAAACCATTGATTTGGTAAATGGTGGTTTGTTTTTAAGGTTTATGGATTCTTTTTCACTATATAAATTCTGATTTTTGTTTAATAAGGCCTTTATAAAGAAATTTCTAAAAAAGAGAAAGGTGGTGATATTTATGGATAATTTGGATTTAAGACTCAAGGAATTAAGAATTAGACATTGGGAAGAATATCATGAAATTGCAGATCTTGAGGAGGTGATGGAATATGAAATATGAACAATATTATGAATTTGAGGAAGAAGGGTTTGCAGATAGGAGTAACATCGTATTATTAGAGATTATTTAGAGATTCTAAGGCTCCGGGATTATTTGCCGATATAGTTATTAGTAAGATCATTGCGATTAGAAGTAGCATTATTAAAATTATCAAAGGGATTAGGTAAACTAATATCGATTTTGTCCTTGAGAATTTATATATTATTGAAGTTCCTATTATTAATAGAATTAAATCATATATCCAAGCGAATCCTCCAATAAAAGGGATCCATGAAAATAAAAATGTAGGTGTTGTTCCGTAGATATACAATTGGTATGTTTTTTCATATTTTGCTTTCCCTCTGAATAGTTTTAACCATAAATGTAAAATTCCTACTATTACAAAACTTAGAAGCAATGTTCCTAAGTAGTTAATAATGGCATCTATGTATGTTGGAGTAGAATCTTCTGTCGAGATTTCTTGACCTGTTAATTGTTCTATAAAACTAGTTTGTACTGGGGAAAAAATTAGTGACATTATAAATGTTAAAATTACTGAGAATAGTGCAACAATCGCTAAATATTTGAAGACATCTCTTATCCCCTTTTCTTTTTGTAATTTTGTAAAGAATTTTTTAGGTTCGAATAAAATTGACTTTACTTTATTTAAGATGTCCATTGTTGTTATTTTATTTTAAATTATTTAAAAAGTTATTGGTTATTTACCAACTAATTCTTAATTCTAGACCTGCTCTATATTTGTCAGAGTTTGATTCTGTAGACTCTCCATATATTGATTTATTTATATATTTCCCATCTAACTTCATAAAAGACGCAATTATGTCTACTTCTGATGATTCACTTGAATGTATTTGCCATGGAATGTACAATTTGAATATATCCAGATCTTTGGATTTATTGGTTATTTTTTCTTTTCCTGTTTCTGGATGAGTTTTATAACCTTGAATATCTGTATTATATTTGCTTAATTCCACACCAAGTGGAATGCCAAAAATTTCCCCTTGCATTCCAACTCCTGCTCCGAATAATGGAGTTCCAGAATCTGGCAGACCTTGTTCTAATCTTGCCCCAATTTTACCAAAAAACTTTATTCCATATGGAACTTTTAATAATAATAAACCACTTGTTTCAAAGTCTGGTCTTTTTGATTCCTTTCCAGCACTTAATTGTTCTTGTATTCCCCAACCAAACTCTACAGGGGCAGCGTAAGCTGAAGTTGCACCAAGAAGCCCTGCTGCAACAATTAATTCTTTTAATTTCATAGAGAAAAAGGTATGTGTTTTTTACTTATAAACTTTATTATCCACCAGAAATTACAGAAAGAAATTTTAGCTCGTCTTTATTTTTTAATTTTGCTTCTTCTGTTACAAGTTCGTTGTTTTTTGTTATTATTACTTCTTCTAAATTTATGTTTAGTTTTTCAGCGGCTTCTTTTATTGAAGATACATTTAGTTGTTTTTCTATTTCGTTTCTTTCATCTATTGCCTTTATTTTCATTTTATTTGTTTTATTAGTTTACATGTTTTACATTCTTCTTGAGATGTTGGTTCACCACAAGACTTACAATATTTTATATTTGACTTTTTATAGTTTTTCTTTAGCATTGGCATTACTTCTATGAATGAATTTATTATTGAATGCTTTGATGAGGGGTATTTTTTATCAAAATTATTTATTAGAGTTCTCATTTCATCACGATATGATTCTTTTGCGTAGGGGCATTCATCATATTTTGTTGAAAGATTTTTTAAGTATGCGTAAGTCATAATTTCTTTCTCTGTTAGAAAATATAGTGGTTTTATTCTTCTTATGAACTTCTTGTCTGACTTTATTCCAGTTATTGGACCTAGCCTTGCAGAGGCAGAAATATTATTTCTAAATTGATTCATTAGAATTGACTGAGCTTCATCATCTAGATTATGGCCTGTTGCTAGAACGTCAAATTTTAATTTCTGTGCTAGTTTGTTTAGTAGATACCTTCTAAATACTCCGCAAACTGTACATGGCTTTATATCGTTCTTTTTTAGAATTTGGTCTAAGGTTTTTCCGAATTCTTTTTTGTAAGATGTTATTTTCAAAGGAATTTTTAGTTCTTTGCAAACTTTTTTTGCAAATTCTAGAGTTTCGTCCCGATATCCCTTTATTCCTTCATCTATTGCTATTGCAGTTAATTTGGTTGTTCTTTGTGGTTTTGTTATCTTATTTAAAACGTATAAAGTTGTTAAGGAATCTTTTCCTCCAGAAACTGCTACTCCAATATGTTGTCCTTTTTTTAGTAATTTATATTGCCTTATTGTTTTTCTTGCTTTGCTTTCGAAGTATTTTAAGAAACAGGATTTACAAAGAGAGATATTACTATTTGGAAGCTTTATTACTGGTTTTGTTCTACATCTCTTACATGCCATAGTATTCTTGAAAAATAAAACCTTTATAAAGCTACTTTTATTCGCGTTTTTATAAAATGGTAGGAAAATTAAGTTTAATGGGTTTAGGTTTAGCAGGTTTATTGATAGCTACTGAAGGAAATCTTAATCCTGTTGAAGCCAAAAATGAATACAAACGTGATAAATGTAGAGAGGGCAGTATTGTTGATCCTGCAGAATATGATCTTGTTATGAAAGAACACAGCAAAGATTTGTTAAAGATGATAAATGATGAAATGACTATTTATAATTATGGACACTTGCTTTGTGAGTATGATGGTGTTATGCAAGCTAGTTCAGCTGATCAAATGGAAATAAGTGAACAAGAACTGGATTGTATTTATATTGATGATATTGATATTAATGGTTTTCCTTATGAGTGGGCAGCAACAATGGGCCTTGGCGTAAATTATGATAATGGTATTAAAGGAAAATTTCATATTAATCTATATTTTGATGAATTGGGTAGCACTGTAGAGATTTCTGAGAAATGAATTTTTAATAACATTTATAAGTTGAGTACTGTTCTATTTTTTTACAATTTAAATATGGGGGAATGATAATAATGGGAAAAGGTGCAAAAATTTTTGGCGGTGTGGCTTTAGCTGCTGCAATTGGATTAGGTTATGTGGCGATTGATAAAAGGATAGAAACTGTGCGTGCAGAGAGAGAACAAATGGCTTTGGAATCTAAGGAAAGTGGATTATTTTCAAATGCCGAGGGTCTTTTTGAAAATGGATACTTAGATAGTGCTAAAGCAAAATATGATAGTGCGCAAGCAGTATTTCCAGATACATATAAGAATGAAGCTCTTGGAATTGAAATAACAGATGCTCTTGTTGCACGCCAGACAAGACAAGACTCTTTGACGTTTTTACTTAATCTTGAAAAGCTGAAAGAAGCAAGAGAAGGCGAAATGAGGGCAGATTTTGGTCCTGTTGATCCAAGAAGTGGATTGATGGAATATTCTTTGAAGGGCGGAGAAAATCTTTGGACAGCTGCGGAATATTTTTTGAGTACTCAAAATTTGGATAGAGAAGATGAGAGAAGAACGTCTGATCCATG
>CAYYFK010000020.1:0-7519 GCA_964471565.1 Candidatus Woesearchaeota archaeon
ATAAAGGTAACCTTTAAATAGTTTTATTCTTGTTTTTTATTAAGGTGGAAAAAAATAAAAGAGCGTTGATTTTTGCTATTTTTTTGATTATTATTGTAGTTGGTTTAGGGGTTGTAAATTCTTTTTTTGGATGGGTTACTATTGAAATTCCCGAGGTAAATTCTGGAGAGGGAGCAACAACGTATTGTGAAAGTGATAAAGATTGTTTGGATAATGAAGTTTGTTTTGAAGCCTGCGGGGTTTGTGGAAGTCGCTATTGTGATTATGATGGGTGTCAAGGAGGAGATGGAATAGATTGTTGTTCGGAGGGTTTAGGATGCAATTTCTATAGTGAGTGTATGTGTCTTTCATCCTCAATTTTAAAAAGCAGTGATATGGAAGGGGACAAAAATAGTTTTTGGGATAATTTATTTGGTTTATTAAAGGGATGATAATAGGATGGATAAAAGAATAAAGATAATCTGTTTGTTTTGTATGGTTTCTCTATTTTTTTGTATTGATTTTGCTTTTGCAGATATTGTTTTTGAACCTACCCAGGCATGTTCTTCGGGAGGCTGTTCTGCATATATAGGAGGTTGTAATCCAGGGTCACATTACTATTCGATTGGTACTGAAATAGCTGTAATTTGGTGTGATGGCGGGGCTTATTTTTATACTGATGATAATATTTGGGCCGAGTATCCTGGAATAGGAGGAACATTTCAAACTATTTCTGCTGGAATGGATAATGCAGTGGTTGTTACTGAAGATGGGGGAGGGTTCGGAAGAGCATATTCTTATGATTCAACCAGAGGAAGACTTTTAGAAAGTGGTTTTGGAGATCTTTATGGAGGGCCTTACTTTATTTCTACTGGTAGTAGGGTTGCAGTAGTTTCGGATAGCAATGGAAATACTGTATTTTATAGCGGGATTAAAGGAAGATGGTCAGATAGTTATTCTTTAGGTAATGTACAAGATGTTGGAGCAGGAGAAGGATTTGCTGTTGTTATGAGTTCTTATGGGGGAGATTTGTATGAATCTTTATATAAGGCTTCTTCCGATAGTCTTGAATCTTTTGATACGTATCTGGGGCCAGGATTGGCCCAGTTGGACGTTGCGTATGATATTATTGCATATGCAGACACCAGTGGTAATTATAAAGTTCATACTTGTAATTGGGATTGTTTATGTGATGAAAATAATGATGGAATTTTTTCTGAGGTTATTGGCTCTGGTGGAGGGGATTTTAAGGGTCTTGGTGCTGGAAGAGGATTTGCTATGTTTGTTGCGGATGGAGAAGGTTATTCCCCCAGTACTATAAAAGTTTTTGATGAAGACTATGGGTCCTATGGGGGATGGACTTCAAGAGAATTTCCTTGGACCAATAATTGGGAAATTTTGGGGCTTGATGTTGGGAAGCATATTGCTGGGGTTGTTGTTAGAGACAATAATCCAGATACGGCGGATGTTTATTATTTGTATGATAAAAATTTGGATGATAAATGGTTTGAGGACACCCCTGGCGAAGGAAATACGCTTCCCTCACTTAATGAGAAATTTGTTTACGATATTGAGGAAAGGTATGTTTTAGCTGGAGACGATAAGGTATCTTTTTCTTCATATGGTGATGGAAGTTATTTGGTGTATGGTTACGATTCTGATTGGGAAGAATTTAAATTTGAAGAAGTTTCTTCTTTTCCCCGGATTGGGCATCTTAGTTATGTATCTTGTTTTAATAATCAAGGGAGCATTATCTCTAGTCTTAATTTTGGAGGGTATGCTTTTTCTGATGATCCAATTAACCCTTGGGGGAATGCACCTTATTCTGATGTGCTTGGTAGATGTGACGGGTATACTTGCTGTGCTTTACCGGATTATGTGCCGGAAGGTAGTTTTGATAATTGGATAACTTCAATATCCCCAAATATATTTGAGCAAGGAGAATTGACCGAGGGTGTTAATTTGTTGGGAGGAATTTCTTCTAACTTGGAATGTGGTGCTGAAATTGCTAGCGCAGTCTGGGAAATCCCCGACCCAGATGACTTACAGGATAGAAAGTATATCCTTGATGAAAGTGTTCCTCCAGATAATCTTGTTAGTGATGTGTCTATTCCCACTAGTATAGCGAATTCATATCCAATTGGAGAGTATGATGTTGTTTTTTCTGTGAGAGATAGTTATGGTCTTCGAAAAACAGACAGTCTGGGTTTTGAAGTAAGGGGAGAGACTTCTGGTTCTGAACCCCCAATTTCAAGAATAGTTTCGGTTACCCCCGGTCAAGAAATTTTTAAAGGAGATATTGTGAGTTTGGTTGGAGAAGGGCTAGATGATGGATGGATTTCTGAAGTGTCTTGGAGAGATGTGGAAGGCAGCATCCTTTCTAGTGATCTTATTTTTGATTTTGATACAAGTTCTTTGGATGTAGGTGGCCATGCGATTGAATTTAGAGTTAAAGATAATGATGGCCTTGAGGCTTCTTCTTCTGTAATTATTTATGTTTTTGATAGGCCAACTGCCTCATATTCTTGGGAGAGGGCAGATTTAGGAATTCCTCTTGCTTTGAGGGGGGTTGATGTTTCGGAGGGTGTTGGATATATTATTGGTGATGGAGGGGCTTTTTTTAAGAAGGAAGGAGGGTATCATTGGCAAGGAGAAATTGCAGGAACTTATAATCAAGATTTTTCTGAATGGGAAGATCCAAGTTGCCCTTCAGGATTATGTGTTCCGGAGGGATGGTCCTTCACTTCCGCTATTTATGTTGATGATAGATCTGTTACTAACCAAGATTTAGAATTGTTTACTGCAGAAGGTGGGTCGGCAGCATATGCATTTCAATCCTTGGCAGTTTATGCTGGTTCAGAATATACTCTTAGTGGCAGGGCTTTTACCGAGTATAAACCTGCTGAACAATCTGATGGATTTTGCTCTAATGATGGAGATTCAATTCCTCTTCCTTGTCCTTGTTGTTATTGTTTTGATAATCCTGAGGAAGAATGTATTTTTAATATGGACGGATGTTTTGATGCGATAGGTGGAGATTATCCGGTTGATTGTTTTGATGATTGTTCTGTTGAAGGTTGTGAGGGTCAGCCTTGTGGTGAGAATATGATTTGTGATTTGGGGGAATGTATATTGGACTGTTCTGGAGAATTGTCTGAGTGTAATGGGGAATGTGTAGATACTGATACTGATGAAAATAATTGTGGGAGTTGCAATATCCCTTGCGGTAGTGACGAGATTTGTTTGAATGGGATTTGTCTAGTTTCTGAAGATTTAGAATGTTATGGCAACTGTTACCTGGGCGATTGTGAAGGAGAGGTTTGTGATGTAGGGGGTCAGATTTGTATCGATGAATATTGTTCTTGTCCTCTTGGTTTGACTGATTGTAGTGGTGATTGTGTGGATTGGATGACTGATGAAGATAATTGTGGAGAGTGCAACTTTCCTTGTTCAATGGGTTATGTTTGTGAGCAAGGAGATTGTGTACCCATACAAGATGAGGAAGAATGTCCTGGAGAAGATGCGTGTGGATATTGTATGTGGGAAGAAGGTTCTTCTCCCGAAGAATATGGGGAAGATTGGAGAGTTGAAGTTCATGGCCCGGGTGGTCTGATTGCAGAAGCACATGGAGAGAATTTAGATTGGGAAGAATTTGAACTTAATTTTGTTGCAAATTCTCCTTTTGTAGAGATACGTTTGTATCCTGATGTTTATTATGCCCCAACAGAATATCTTCTGAACCATTATGATGATATTTCTTTGGAAATTAGTGATGCCTCTGTTTTATTTCATTCTCCAGGGGAGATGGATTTATCTGCTGTGTCTTCTGTAAGTGGAGAAGAGGCATGGGTTTCTGGGAATTCATTGGTAGAATCTCCTTCGAAAATATATAAAACTTCCGATGGTGGATCTACTTGGGAAGAAAAATTTACGTCGGGTAATCCTCCTGGACCAGATACTTGGATTACGGATTTAGACACCTTTCAGAGAGAAGGCCAAGAAAATATAGGGGTAGCTTTTATTGCTAATTATGTTTCTGCTGGAGCAGATTCTGCACATTTATTTTTTTCTGAGAGTGAGTTTGCTGAATATCCTATCCACAAAGAGACCTCTAGTTCTGGAGAGCTTTTTGGATTGGATTGTATCGATATAGATCCGAATAATTCACGCTGTTATGCTTCTTTTGATGATTCAGGATTTGATCCCGGAATTTTTGCTAAATACCGATATTGGGGATCAGGAATTTGGGATTGGTTTTCATATTTTGATGGAGGACAGGAGCGGCCCCGTTTGCCAATTCATGATTTAGAATTTACTCGACATTATGAAGGGTGGGCTGTTGGAAAGCCTCGACCCTCTGCGAATCCTCCAATATCCGGGGTTTGGATGACGGGAGATGGAGGGGAGACATGGCATATGAAAGATATACCTTATCTTCATCATAATGGAAAGAACCTTTATGCAGTTAACTTTTTAGATAGGGATAGGGGAGTTATTGTTGGAGAAGATGGAATAATTTTAACTACAAATGATAGAGGTAACCATTGGAATTTAGAGAGTCATTGTTTGTATGGGACTTGTCCTGATCTTTATGATGTTTTTTATGTAAGTGATGAAGAAATATATGCGGTTGGTCAGTATGGTTCTTTGTATAGTGTAACTCCTAATTCTCCCCCACAAATAATTATTGATCTTGTTAGTGGAGCGGAAACTGACCCGGATGTTCCTCCCGACTTTGTTACTGATAAATATGTGGAGGAGGAGCAAGTGAATAATCTTGTTATAGGAAGTTTTGTTGAGGATGAGAGTGAAAATTTGGAGTATAAATGGGAGATTACAAATAGAGCAGGAGGATGGAATGTTATATCTGAAGATGAGCAATTGGATATTTCTCCAGGCTATTTAATAAATCATCATGATATTGGGCCGGGAATCCATTGGATTAGATTAAAAGTTTCTGATGATGCGGAAATTCCCTTGGAAGGGGTTAGTGATAGTGTTGCTATTCGATTTAAACCGGCTGTACCGATTGCTCCGCCCGAACCAGTAATGGAGGTTGTTTTAAATCCTTCAGTGGAAGTTGTTCAAGAGAGTTGTGATGAAAGTGATTATAGTTGTTTCAATGGTTGTCAGGTGTTTGAGTATTCTGGTGAGGGGAGTGATCCGGAAGATGGAGGATGGATAGAGGGCCATTCTTGGATGATGAAAGAACTAGAGGAAGGGGAAGAGATTTTGGTTGGAGATTCTTCTTCTGGAACATTTTCTGGAAAGCAGCTAGTTCCTGGGGGATGGACTGATTCGTTTTTAAATTATAATTTATTGTATGAAGTTCAAGACGATGATGAACTTTGGAGTGACTCTGCTGTTGGAGGGTTTAGATTAGTAAATTCAAATTTACCCAATTATGGAGAATTTTGTACTGAATATTGTTGTGGAGAAGGTGAAGAATGTTATAATCCTGATTATTATTCTAGTCCATCTGGTATTTGGGCAGGGGAAAATGTTAAGGATTATGGAGGAGGTTTTGATTTCCGGAGGGGTTGTTGTGGAGACGATCTTGGAGAATATTTTAAGATTGGAAGTGAAGGAGTTGCAAAATGTTGTGATGCTTCCCATTATACTGTTATAACTTCGAATGGATGTTATTATGAAGGCGGGGGTTCATGTTTCCTTGCAGGAACTAAAATATTGATGGCGGATGGCTCCGAAAAAAAGATAGAAGATGTTCAAGTTGGAGATTTTGTAATTGGTAAGGATGGCAAATCAGAAGTTTATGAGTTGGAAAGTCCAATTAGAGAAGGATATTATTTGATTACATTTGAAGATGGTTCAGAATTAAAAGTAACTAATGAACATCCAATTTATGCAAGAAAAGGGAAAATTAAGGGATGGTCTTCTATAATTCCTGAAGCAACTTGGGAAGATGCAAAGATGGATGTAGATAAATTAACTGAAGAAAGTGAAGTATTAACAATTGATGGATGGAGAGATATAGAAAAAATAGAATACTTTGAAGGAAAAATACAAACTTATAATTTAAAATCTGTTGAAGGAAGCACGTTCTATGCAGGGGGTGTTCTTGTGCATAATAAGCCCCCTCATATGGCAGTTGATTTTATTGGGGGCGAGGAACCTGGAGACGAAGGAAATCCTCCTGAGGATGAAAATGAATCGGAGATTCCGTTAAATGAATCTAGCTTAAATGAGACGATCGTAAAGATTAGTGATAAAGAAAAACCGAAGTTTAGTCCCCGTTCTATCTGGGAGAGGATTTTTGATATTTTGTTTTAGTTTTTAGAAACTTTTAAATAGATACTTTTAGAATCTTTGGTATGAAAAGTTTGGTGATATTTGTAGTCTTTTTAGTCATCTTTAGTTCTGTCTCCCTTGCTAAAGTTGTTAATGTTCCAGAAGTAAGTGAAGGAAGTGGAGAAGAGATTCCTTTGCCTTTAGTTCAAGAGAACATTAAAAAATATGTTTATTCTGGAAATAATATTCTTGCGACTGTTGAAGATAATGAAGTTGAATATTATCATCGAGACAGATTAAGTAGTAGGATGGTTACTGATTCGAATGGGGGAGTAGTTGGAGAATTCTTATCTTTGCCATATGGTCAGAAAATAATTCAAACTGGAGTTGATTATCCTTTTACAGGGAAGGAGGAGGATGAATCAGGATTGCATTATTTTGGAGCAAGGTATTATGATTCTGATTTAGGTAAGTTTACTTCTGTAGATCCTGTTGAGGGGAATGAACCCTATGCTTATGTTTCTAATAATCCAATGATGTTGGTTGATCCTACTGGAATGGCAGGTGCTCCTGCGGATGCTACGGCCGTTGGAATGCCGGATTATTCCAGAGAGAATCATTTCCCTTCAGTACGGTATTTGTGGAATGAAGCTCAGCAATTTAGATCTGATGAAGACCAAGCTGCGCACTTTTGGATGGGTTTGCCACATGCTCTTCTTGCGGATGTAATATATAATTTGCCAGGTTCAAATGCAAATAGGTTGGGCAGTCCGGAATTGGCGAGGTCCGATGCTGAATTTACAGAGTTTACTGTTGGAGCGATGGCTATGGTGGTGGGTGCTGCTTTAGCTTTTATACCTTTTAAAACTCCTAAATATGCTAAACATGGCGGGAATGTAGAATTATCAACCGGTGCATCAACCTATTCACAAACTCAAGCTATATTGCAACGTAATGCTGATTCTAGAGCTTTGGCCAGACTTGGTTCAAGAAGGCTTGGAACTAGAGTAACTGCTTTGGATAATCCGCTTGTATTTGAGGTTGATATTCAAGGATTAAAATCTGCGGGGTATATTGTGGAAGTTAACCAAAAAGGAATTATGGTTGTTGAAGGCGTTCCTGGTGGTATACCTAAACGTTATTTTAGACAATTATCTCAGAAAGAATGGAGTACTGTTATACAAAAAAAAGGGACCATGGCTCCAGAAGGTAAATATTATCATGGAACTGATAGATTTTTTTGGGAAAACTAATAAATTAAATCTACATATCTTTTTACATCTCTTTCATT
>CAYYFK010000021.1:0-6613 GCA_964471565.1 Candidatus Woesearchaeota archaeon
CCACATGCCTGCCCAACAAAATCACATTGATCTGGGAGATCTCCTGAAAGCATCGCACATGTTCCTCCGACACAGCCCAAGTAAGTTCCAGTTTCACAAGGCAAATCTTCTCCACTACAATCCTGATCAATTCCATCATCACAAATCTCTGTTGCACCGGGATTAATATCGGGATCACTATCATCACAATCATGCCCCTCATATAAACAACCGTTGGATACGCCACAATCTGGACATACTCCATAACCATCTCCATCATTATCCGTACACACTCCAGAAATAACTACTTCATCCGGTTCACAGCATAAATCTTTTGGGTAAATGCCACATTCAGAAACGTGAGAGTTTTCATCATACATAGAAAATAAGCAAATATCTCCAGCATCACAAGAAGAAACTATTTCACAGCCACCGCTACCAACATTAGACAACGACAAACTAATGGGATAGATATAATTTTCAGCAATATGAGAATTATAAGTACTGTATATAGAGACTACTCCAAATCCTGGAAACCCCGTCTGAAAGTTCATAACCTCTTCCCCATCGCTAGGACAACATAAATGAAAATCATAACAATTTGTGTTGGTATCATAACAAACATGGGCATTATCCTCTGAAGAAAAATATAAATTTCCTACTTGCTCCTCACTAGAGATGCAACTTCCCGAAGTTAAACGGCACTCTCCAACCTCTCCAAGCCCTGCATTAACAAAACTAGCAAAGAATACAACTACTACAAAAAGCATCACTCCTTTTTTCATATTAAAATACTTGTTTAACATTATTTATATACCTTTTTATTTTCTACCGTGATTAAATACATGGTCTAACTGTTTTTGACTCCACCCTTTCCTCAATAATGCCTTCCTTATCTCCCCTTCCCTGAACCCTTCTTTCATAGCTCTAACAACATAGTTCCTCAAAACAACCCTATCTTTCTCAACTAAAAATAATTTTTTGTGAAATAATGAATAACTAATTTTATTACTCAAATCAAAGAAATTCCCGGGACCCCTATAAAAGTTAATCCATAATATGCCCAATAACAAAACAACACCTAAAGAAATATACCAGACCCAAGGAATATTTCTTCCACAATCTTGAGGACAATAATATTCATTCGTAGAATCTCCTTCATCAACACCAATCAAAGAATCACTAAAGCACATATTATCTCCACAATAAGAATAAGCACAATTTCCAGATTCACAATCAAAATCATACACAACATCTTCTTCCAAATCTAAATAGGCACTAGTTGGAATAATCAAACTTGATGTAAAATCCAAAGTATCAGACAAAGCCGCATATTCAAACTTACTTCCTAAACTGGAACAATATATTACCTTATTTAACTCCTCCAAAACACATCCGGTACTAAACATAATAGTCCCAGGATTAACAACATTTAACTTTTCAACTAATTCTCCACTACCAAAAGAAAAATCTTTAGAAACAAAAACATACCGTTCACTCTTAGCAAAGTATTTAACATCAATCAAATAATAATTATAATTAGAATTAACTCCTTGATTATATTCATAGACTCTATTCTTAAATTTACTCAATCCCTCGGAATTAAGTAACAATGTTTTACTAAAACTAGGAATATCACTTAATTTATTTGGTCTATTATTTTTATACAAAGAGTAATTTTTCTTAACTATATCTTTTGGTGTTTTCTCTATAATCTCATTAAGACTATCAAATAATTTTTTATATTCTAAATCAACATCACTAGAATTACCATCACGTAAACTAGTAAAGTTCTTTTCTATATTAATAAGCGAAGAATAAGATGAAGCAACTAATGTATGGAACCCCATATTTATATAGAATTTATCCAAACCAACTTCTAAATTATTAAAAGATGCAATTGAATCATTAAGTTCATCAATTTTTTTAGGTAATTCTTCTTCTAAAACTTTCTCCAAAGTAACAATATGTACTTCTTTTTCAACGCTATTCAAAACTCCATCTAAATTTGACACAGTCAGTTTAACAGTAAAGTTCCCTTCACTAAGGTAAGTATGACTCACATTTTCTCCAGTAGCGTTAGATGTATTATCCCCAAAGTCCCAAGCCCAAGAAGAAACATTACCTTCAGAAATAGAACCATCAAAAGAAATAGGTAAATTCTTTGCACTATATTCAGAACTAATATCAAACTTAGCAACAGGAGCATCACTCACATTAAACAAGGAACTATGTGTGCTACTCAAAAAATCAATCTGTAAAGTACAATTCTCTTTCTCTTCAGAAGGAGTTTTCAAACCACTAAAAAAACTCAAATCCAATTTTTTCCCAGTTAAATTATATTCTTTTATGGTTTCAATAATATCAAAAATATTTGTAGTCCCCCCTCCACCAGAATAGGTCAAACTAGGAGAAAAACTAACACTCCCAGCAGTTTTAGAATAAATTTTAATTGGGACTACACAAAATCCACTATCACATTCATCCCCATAGTATTCATTAACATCTAACTTAAGTGAAGGAACACTCAAATCGTCCGCATTTAAAGTCTCATCATACGTTGCAGGATTAAAACCCATAAAGTAGTGATCATTATTTACATCATAAGGAACTAAAAAAAGATTAGTTGGGCTAGTTAAACAAATTTCTTTTTCCATTGGAGGTTCCTCTCCATCTAAATCTAAATTAATTTCACAACTAACTTCAGTCCAGCTTGTAGTAATTCCTTCAAAAGTACAATATCTATTTGTACCCATAACTTTAGCTTGCATATATCCTGCAGAATCTGAAGTCTTCTTAGCAACAGCATTTACTTTAATTTTCAAAGTATCTTGCAATCTTTCAAAATTAATTTCAAAATCTGAACACGCATTTCCAGAATGTGGGTTCTCAGTATCGCCAGTATTATAATTAGAGTTCCCATCATAACCGGAAGAATAAATCTCTCCACCCCAACTTACAAAATCCCCAAAGTATTGCCAATCATATTCTCCGTTTGCACCAATGTCAAATTTAACACCGGTGGAACTTCCAGATAGATCAAAAGAAAAATCACTTAATTGGCTATTAATATAGAAAGCCTTAGTTATATCTTCTCCTGCACTAAATGTTTTTTGAAAGGTAGAAACTCCACTTCCGGTTTTTTCATATTCATATATAGAATCAGAATAAATTCCAGACCTATTTAATAAATCATGTAAAACAACTTGAGAACTATATTCTTCTCCACAATTTTTCACAGTAGCAACAATAACATTATCCAAATAAGCAGTATCATTAATCAAAAACTCTCCTTCAAAAATATCTTCAGGACCATAAACTTGTTTATCTAAATTTAAAGAGGCAAAAACACTAGCACTAAACATTACTAAAATGAATACAAAAAGCAATTTTTTCAAAGTACCACCTCAATAATAAACCCTAAATTTTCTTTATAAATTTTTTCTTTTCAAAAATTTTCTTCCCTTTTATATTAGGAACTACATTCAATTTTCCTTTAAACTTTTTAAATTTAAATTTATTAAAATGATCTAAAAAAACAGCCAAGGCAGCCACCTCAGAATGTGGCTGATTTCCAACACCCAAATTATAATCAGACATCTCATAAACCTCTCCAGGAACTTTCTCGCCTCCAACAACAACTAAAACATCGCCTTTTATCTTACCAACATGCTTAGAAAAATCATCACCATACATAGTTAGGTGAACAATCTTTTTACCAAGAAACAATTTCTTAAAATCCTTAACATGTTCAACAGAAAAGTCTCCACCAAATTTAGAAACAATTTTCGTAACAGAGCTTTCCATCTCTCCATCTTTTTGTCCAGTATAATATATTCTACTAGCTCCAAAAGTTCTAGCAACCAAAGCAACATGGGTGCTTATTCTTTTATCTCTAGAGATTCTATGTCCCAACCTTAAAACTTCAATCATAAAAAATAAATTAATACAAAAACTATTTAAATACTCCCCATTCTCAAAAATCCATGAGTTTAGAAAATCTAATAATAAATAAACACAAAAAACTTTTACTAATACCACTAATAATATTACTAATAAGTTTAGCAATTCTAGGAGTACAATACTCCTCAAAAGGATACATAATAGAAAAGGACGTTTCTTTATCAGGAGGAGTTTCTGCAACTCTAACTTTAGATGATTACAATCTAGAAGAAATAAGATTCCTTTTAGAAGAAAACTTTCCAGAATCAGACATTTCAATCAGAGAGTTATCCACTTTTGGTTCAAAAGAAAAAACTGGAATAATTATAGATATAACAGGTACAACTTCCCAAGAGTTTAAACTTTTCTTAGAAGAAAACTTACCTTACAATGAAATTTCCATTCAAGAAATGGGAGCAGGATTAGGAGAATCTTTCTTCAAAGAAATGATTGGAGCAATTATATTTGCATTAATCTTAATGGCAATAGTTATTTTTATTATTTTTAGAAAACTAGTTCCTTCACTAGCAGTTATTTTCTCGGCAATTATAGATCTAGTTGCAACTTTAGCTGTAATAAGTTTATTCGAAATAAAATTATCAACTGCAGGAATTGCAGCCTTCCTAATGGTAATTGGTTACTCTGTAGATACAGATGTGTTACTAACAACCAGATTAATAAAAAGGAAGGAAGGAACTTTAGAAGAAAAAATAAGAAGTGCCTTCAAAACAGGACTTACTATGACCATTACAACAATTGTGGCCCTAACTGTTGGATTCTTAATAACAAATTCAGTAGTGATTAAACAAATGTTTGGAATCATTTTAATTGCATTAGTCTTTGACTTAATATCAACATGGATTATGAATACATCATTATTAACTTGGTACATAAAGAGAAAAAATGAATAAAGCTAGAAAATTATTTAGGAAGGCAAGAATATTGATTTTACTATTCTTTCTACTTGTTAGCTTTACATCCATTAGTCCTCAATTTTCAAAAGAAGGCGTTGCCATAAAGGGAATAGAACCAGATTCGGTAGCAGACTTAGCCGGTTTTGAATCTCCTTCAAGAGAAATTTCTCCAACCAATTATGAAAGAATTTTAGAAATAAACGGAGAACGAGTAATGAATTTAAAAGATTATTCAGATATAACTTCTCAAATCTTACTTAGTGAGAGTGTAATAATAAAAACAGACAAACAAGTCTACACTCTAACAAAAAGTGTAGAAGAGTTGGGGTTAATTGTACAAGAAGTTCCATCTAATAATATAAGAAAAGGTTTAGATTTACAAGGAGGAACTAGAGTTCTACTAAAACCAGAAACACAAATAACAGACTCACAAAGAGATGAGTTAATTCAAGTAATGGAATATAGACTGAACACATATGGTCTATCTGATGTTGAAATAAGAAAATCTGATGATTTACTAGGAAATAAATATATATTAGTTGAAATCGCTGGAGCAACAAAACAAGAAGTTTCTGACTTAATAGCCTCTCAAGGAAACTTCGAAGCAAGAATAGGAAACGACACTGCTTTCAGAGGAGGAAAGGAAGATATAACTTTTGTATGTAGAAATGACGGAACATGTGCAGGAGTTTCGGAATGTAATGCTGATCCACAAACAGGACAAGAGTTCTGTAGATTTGAGTTTGTAATCCATCTATCCCCAAGCGCTGCAAAAAGACACGCCGAAATAACTTCAGAATTAGAAATCATAACCACTGAAAATGGAAATCAGATTTTAGAAAAACAAATTGACTTCTATTTAGACGATACTTTAGTAGACTCACTAAATATTGGTATCGACCTAAAAGGATTAGAAGCAACACAAATCCAGATTTCTGGTCCAGGTTATGGAGAAACAAGACAAGAAGCTATCATGGATGCGCAACAACAAATGAACAAATTACAAACCATTCTATTAACAGGTTCATTCCCATTCAAATTAGAAGTTGTAAAGTTAGATACAATTTCTCCAACACTAGGAAGCTCTTTTGTGTCTAATGCAATAAAAGTAGGATTACTAGCAATTTTAGCAGTCGCAGTAGTAGTTTTCATAAGGTACAGAAATTTCAAGATAGCAATCCCAATGATAATTGCATCACTTTCAGAAGTATTCATAATTTTAGGATTCTCTGCACTAATCAAATACAATCTAGACATGGCAGCAATAGCAGGAATTATAGCTGCAGTAGGTACTGGGGTAGATGATCAAATTGTAATCATAGACGAAGTTTTATCTAAATCATACACTTTTGCTTCTTCATGGAAACATAGACTGAAGAAAGCGTTCTTTATTATTATGGCAGCTTACTTCACAACATTCGCTGCAATGCTTCCTTTATTTAGGGCAGGCGCAGGACTAATAAGAGGATTCGCACTAATAACAATAATTGGAATTTCTATAGGTGTTTTCATAACAAGACCTGCATTCGCTGCAATGATAGAAACTCTAGTCAAAAAAGAGGATTAATTATTTCTTTTTCATTTTAAAATACTTAGAAAGAACATAAATAACAATAATTGCGACTATTGTAACAACTATCCAAGTTAAATTCTTTGCTGGTGCATATAGTGGTTGTTCTATTGCCATATTCTTTTACTAGATAATTTATTTATATACTTTTCTAAAAAAACGCCGGGACTGGGATTTGAACCCAGATGCCCGAAGGCCCGGTTTTCGA
>CAYYFK010000022.1:0-6523 GCA_964471565.1 Candidatus Woesearchaeota archaeon
AAAATGATTTTCAAAGTCAGTTAGCTAGAGTTAAAGTTCCTGAACAAATTCAACCAATAAAAAATTATGTTGATGAATGTTTGGAAGAAACTGTTATGTCTGGAGCAAGAAATATTGCGTTGCGTGGAGGATATTTAGATGTTCCATTTGAAGGCGTTCCTAGATCTGTTTTGAATCCCTTTTCTAACTCTTTAGAGGTTGGGAATGGAGAAGTTGCATACTGGTATTATAAAAGTGCAAATAATTTAGATAAAACTCAGGTTCCAACTGTTGAAAGCATGGAAGAAGATTTAGAGGAATATATCAATGAGAACTTTGATTTCTGTTTAAAGGGTTTGGACAACTATTGGGAAGAAGGTTTTGAGATCTCTTATGAAGAAGATGTAAGTAGCGAAGTTAATATTGAAGAATCACATATAGAAGTTAAAGTTTTTGCCCCTACAGATATTAAAAAAGCAGATGTTGGTAAATATTTTGACCAGCATTTATTAGATGTTAATGTAAACTTAGGAAAATTATACGATTTAGCTTTAGATATTTTTGAGGAAGAAAATGAAAATAAATTTTTAGAGCATAAAACAATTGATATTATGGTTGTTTATGATGATATCCCATACTCCAATACAGAATTTACTTGTAATCGGTTGATATGGCAAAAATCTGAGATTGCCAAGGATTTCAAAGATATAATTAATTTGAATTTGGGAGCTTTAAGATTAGATGGTTCTGACTATATTAAAACAAAAGAGGATAATGGTTATTTTGAAGTAGATGTGCATGCAGATGAAGATATTTCTACTAACTTTCAGTATTTAACGAACTGGCCATTTGAATTGGATGTTTCCCCAAGCAATGGAGATGTCTTGATGGGGGATGCAATAACTCAGGCAAATTCTGATATTTACAAATACTTGAACTTATTTTTCTGTTTGAATAATTATCATTTTGTTTATGATGTAAAGTATCCAGTTTTGGTAAGCTTGGAAGATGATGATGGATTTAGTTTCCAATACGCAACTATGGTTGTTGTGGATAATAATTATCCTGGAACTTATCCTGGAGAGATTATGAATTATGATTCTACAGGTGTTCTTGGAGAAGAGTTTTGTGGCAGTGGGGTAAATACTGTAAACGTTATGGCTGTAGATTCTGGAGATTCTAGATTATTGGAGGATGTTGATATTAGTTATAATTGTTTTAGTTCAAGCTGTTATGTTGGTAGAACTGGTTCTAGTGGAGAGTTATCTAAGAAATTCCCTGCGTGTGTTAACGGGAGAGTATTAGCGGATAAAGAAGGATATTATTCTGATAGTAAGACTCTAAGTACAAATGAAGACTCTCAGATATCTTTGGTTTTGGAACCTTACTATACTTTAGATTTAGAGTTTAAAGTAGCTGATTTAGATACTGGTTTCGTTAGAGACTTGGATAGTAAGGAGAGTGTAATATTCCAGTTTGAGAATGTTAACAATGGATATAAAACAATGGCCACTAATGAAATTGATGAAATTACTTTGGTTGCTGGAGAATATAATGTTTTAACTTACTTGTTAAGGGGAGGAGACGCAGTAAAAATTGAAGGAGAAACACATGTTGAGTGTGTAGATGTTCCAAGGTCTGGATTGTTAGGAATAATAGGACTTAATAGAGAAGAATGCTTTGAAGTTTCAAGTGAAGATAGCGAGGTAGATCAGTTTGTTTCTGGAGGATCTGCTTTTGAGTTTGGTTTGAGACATGATGATTTAATGAATTCAAATAAAATTACCTTGTATGCTATGCAGGACTTTGTTCCAACTAAACATAGCGAGATGTTATCAATTTTAAATAATATTCCTGGGAATAATTTGAGAGGGGGATTTGTTTATCCAGAGTTAGAATGAAAGAAAAAATAATGATGGCATTGTTTTGTATCTTTTTGATAGTTTTTAGTAGTGTAAATGTAAGTGCTTTGGGTCTTGAAAGAGATGAGAGAGATGATTTAGGAGAAATTATTTTGATAAATGTTGCGAACCCAGAAGATATGAGGATTAGTGCAGATTATGTGAGAAATAAAAAGTTTCCATTAGATATACAACTAACTGGAACTACTTTAGAGAGTTTTTTATGGGGAAGTAATGATGCTGAAGAGCTAAGTACTTTGTTTGGTGGATTAAAGATTGAAAGGATTCATATTAATCGTGATTCTGTCTCTAGATATGTTTCTGGGATAAATGAAGTTGCTCCAAAAGGAGGATATTTCGTTAATCCTGATGGGAGTGTTGATTTAGGACATGTAAAAGTTGATATAAGGAGAATGCCAAAGGAAGAAGATTTACCTGATAGAATAGATTTAAATTTTACTGTTAAGATTCATTTTGATACTGATTCTAGCTTTAGTGTTTTTGGAAAACAGGATTTGTTTTTGAAATTAGATTCTACTAAAGAGGAAGATAAAAGTGTAAGGGATGTGTGGGATGGTAGGGCGAGAATAGAATTCTTGGAAATAAAAGGAGATAAGGCAACTTTCCAAGTTTATGATGGTGCTAGTAGGAAGCTCGGTGGTCCATTCACTTTAAGACCTGGCCAGCAGGAAACAATTAGGTTAAATGATGGTCCTGCATTTTTAGACAATAAAGTTAGGTTTAAGTTGCAAGGAATTTACGGTTCTGAAAAGGAAGCTAAGCTTAACATATATAGAAATGGTAATTCGAGAGCGGTTACTTTGGTTGAAGGAATGAATTTGTATAGTGGAAGCGATTGGATTTTGGAGGATATTGAAAAAAATCAAGTTGAGTTGAGAAATTCTAAGACTAGAGAAAAAATAAAATTGGATATGGCAGATTTAGGAGAACCAGAAGTTGATGTTTGTAATAATGTTAGACTTTTAGAGTTGAGTGATAAAAAATTATTTTTAGGTGGCTCTGATCCAATTAAGGGAGAAGATTTTGAGGAAAAATTAAATGATGAGAGTCTTAGTTTTTATTGTAGTGCTATTAAACAGTATGAAGCTGCTCTAGAATATGAACTTGGCGAAAAGGCTGCTGAGTTGAAATTTAAAATAGCAGAAATATATCTTTTACTTAACGATAATGAGAACGCTTTGGAAAATTATGAAAGTATATCTTCTGGAACTGAGTTTTTTAAAGATGAAAATATTCAAAGTAAAATAAATGATATTAAGGATTTAGTTTCTGAGGGAATTACAAATTTTAAAATTTTAGATGATGGAGTTAGAGTTTATTTGATAGATATTCCAGTAGTTGGAGAGAGTGATACTTATTTTGATTATGTTGAGATAGATGATGGTGTTCGGCAAGATGAAAGAATGGGAAGATTGAATGGAAAATCAGTAATTGAAGGTAGTGGGGGAGATTGGTATGTTGATAGGATAAGGCCGGATGAAATTGTTTTGGTTAAGAAAGATGATGATGGAAAACAAATAGGCAAACCTGAAATAGTAGATATTGGAGAAAACCTTTTAGAAAAAGATATACTAATTGATATTAAAGAAATAAATACCCCCTATAGTGTTGTTGTTAGTGCTATTCCTGGTGATGGAAGAAGTTATGGTGTTAGTCATTTCCAAGTTCATATTCCCGTTGAGAAGAGTGCTATACAATGGACCCCTGAACAGATAGATAATATGATTGAGAAATCACACAAAGCTGTTGAAGATATTGAGAATATTATGGATAAGTTAGGAAATTTTATTAAAGGCATGAAAGTAGCCTGCTTTGGAATTTATAGTATCTTAGCAATAAAGAATTCTTTTTTCAAAGATGGTGGAGCTAGAAAACAAGTTATTGATGAGAGAGCAAAATTTTGTAATGAAAGAATAAGTGACGATCCAGATTTCCCACATAAGAAATTTGAAGAATGTATGGAAGCATATGTTGATGTTGATGAAAAGAAAATAACTGACCTGACTAAAATTAAAAAAGAAACAGATGAATTGTTTAAAGGTTTTGAATCTACCGATACTGAACAGATAAATAAGATTGCTCAAAAGATGGGGGTAGATAGTTTGAATTTGACCAAGCTGATTAAGCATGGACAGTATACTGGGGTTGCTCCTGATGAGATTAAGAGGTTGACTGAGTTGTCTTTATATGATAATGAGAAATTTCTGAAGGAATGGGATGGTTATTCTGATAAGATAGACAAAGCTATAGAACTTGATGCAAAAATAAAAGCAGACAATGTTCAAGATGGAGATGTAAAAAATATTGGGGTTCTCGCAGCTCCAATATTTGATTCAAATAAACAAACCGAGAAATTTGGAACGGAGGATCAAACCACCATTCAGAAAGTAAATGCTGCATATCCTGAATACGTGGATAAAATCTATAAGGCAGGTTCTGTTACTGAGGGAGATAATGATGCCGCCACTACAAAAGTTGATGGAACCTTGGTTAAATTAACTAGACCTAAAGATCAATATAAGGTAAACTTTATTGAAATTGATGGTTATTCTGTTTACGAGGGAGATGATGGAAGAATTTATTTGTATAAGGGCAAAGTAAATGAACCTTATGTGAAAGGGTACGCATTTAATGAAGATAAAAAGTTAGAAATAAATGAGGATGGGAAGTTGTGGATTTTTCCATTTCAAGCAAAAACTAAAGATACGATATATGAGAAATTAGATTATGCTAATTATGTTGTTGTTAATTATGGAAATACGGGAGGAATCCAATCTTATCAAATATATAATGTTGGTTCAAATGGCGAAGTAGATCATCCTAATGCTGTTGATGATCAACCTGTTGTTCCTTATTTACTTTCAGTAGATGATACTAGAAGAAATATTAAGGATGGAAAGAGTAATCAACAAATGTTGGAACTAGTACTTGAAATAGATGCTAAATATAAAGATTTTACTAAAAAAAGATTAAATGCGGGCACCCCAGTAATATATAATAGTATTTCATATGCCGTAAGCAATGCTGCTTCAAATTCAATAGGTGAGGCCTCTTCCAGATGTGAAAATTATATGGGTCCAACTGATTGTGCATTATTATATAATTTTTGTGATCCAGTTATGTGTCCGGCTTCAAGATTTGATTTAGGGAACAGATGGGATGTTGATAATGTTGTCCAAACTGGGATTATTGGAAGTCTTGTCTTAGGAATGCCAAATTGGGTAGCTATTAATAAGAAGGGAGAAAATATATTTCCACCAATTTGTTTAACTGGAGTGCATGCAGGTTTAGATAATGTAAGAAGTAAATTTGAAGGTTTTGAAGATTGTTTACAAAAGGCAAAAACCGAAGGAAGAGATGTGGGAATTTGTAATACAATTAGAAGTGTTTACATGTGTGAGATTTTATGGAGGGAAGGATTATCTATTTTTGGAAGCCTAGGTAAGTTAGCTGATGTTGTATCTGAAAGAGTGTTTGGGATATTTGGTAGTGAAGGTTGGGAGTATACGCGGTGGCAGTTATCTTGGAATGAATTGAGAGATAATGTTAATTTCTTTACTTCGGAGTATGCTAGAAGTGCTTTTGCTTCTTATAAAGCCAGAAGTTTGGGAGAGTTTGGAAGTGAAGTTTGTAAAGCTGCTATATATGGAAACGTACCTGGAACTGGAGATTTTATTGGAGAGTTATTAGAACCAGATAGTCCATATCAGTTTACTGCATGGTTTGATGAATTAGAATATTCTGAAGTTGAATATGGAAAATCTATTTACAGAATTTATTACCATATTTATGCCGGAAGAGATGAAGATGTTGAATATCTAGTCTATTTGAAAGGAGCCGGATTAAGTAAGTTATATGTTACAAACCCTGAAAGGGGAATTAGAAGAGAAGTTTTGAGAGAGGGAGATTATTCAGATAGAAGTTACACAATAACTGGAGATTCTGGTTATAGTACTATTTGTGTATTTATTAATGGGCAAGAGTATTGCGGATTTGGAAAGGTTTCTAGTGCATTTTCTAGCCAATATTTGCAAGATATGATGTTGGAAGACGATTTGAATAGAAAGGACATAGATTCCGCTGAGGAATGTATGCCTGATAGTTTGCAATTAACTCCTTATTTGCCTGGTGTTCCTGCCCCTGCATTGCCTGGAGCAGGAGCTATTAGTCAAACTGGGGTTATTAGACGTTGTGCTATGAGTGATCCTGATGGTGCTGGAACTAGGTGGGTAGATGTTGGAAACTGTGGAACAGATGAACAAGGAAATTCTTTAGGAAAATGTTATTTAGATTATGAAAATAGTGCTGACTTTAATGATTTAAAAAAGAAAGATGAGATTGCTCAAGAATGGATAGATAAACAAACTGAAAATGCGGCTAGTGACGAGTCTCTCAATATTTTTAATGCTAATTTAGATGAAATAGATTCTAAGGTTGATGAACTTATTAGTGGAATAAAAGATGGAGCCAAACCTAAAGAAATAGATGAATTATTAGTTTATCCTGCTTTTTACTTGAATAGCGCTGATAATAAAAAAGACTCTGGAATTTATGCTAGGAGTTATGGCAAGGTTGGAGATATTTACTCTGCCTTGGGATCTATTTTGAAGACTAAAGGTAGT
>CAYYFK010000023.1:0-6392 GCA_964471565.1 Candidatus Woesearchaeota archaeon
CGTAATTTTGTTTAAGTTGTTTTATTTAAAAGCGTTATGGAAAGCTTTTTATATTGTTTTTTAAATACTTAAAAGTATGAAATCCAACCTAATAAATAAAATATTTGTAATGTTTGTTTTAGTTCTTTTTTTGTTTGCTATTCCTTTAGTTGCCGCGGATACTTCAACGGCCTCTCCTGAAGTTTCTAATTTTCAAGTTATTAATACTAATACAGATCCTACGTATAAGGGAGATATGAATTTAGGTATACCTTTGTTTGATATTCCGGGGAGGGGAGGTCTTGGTTTTTCATTAGGTCTTTCTTATCAAGCAGGAATAAAAACACATCAGGAAGCGAGCCAGGTTGGTTTGGGATGGTCTTTAGGGACCGGATCTATTATTAGAGGAGTTAATTCATATATAGATGAGAAAGAATATCAAGGAGAAACCACTAAAAATTTTGCTGCTGTAAGCTGTGTTGTATCTAATAGGGATAGGGCAGATTATGGTACTTCTACGGAGTGTTATTCTCCAGAGGATGCTACCTCGTGCGGTCCAGATTATCAATTAATTTCTTGTTTGGGAGGATGCATTCCTAATGCAGTGAGTGGATGTGTTGGTCCAGGACTTAATCAACAAGAGCCGGGGAAAGTTCTTGCTTGTGTAGAGGATCAATATGATTTAGAAAATTCAATGGTTTTTGAGTGTGGACCTCCAACCGATTATAACTTTGATCCTTCTTTCTCTTGTTCGGGAGGACAAGATCTTGTGGAATGTACGGGAACATGTCAAGAAGGGATTGTAGGAGGATGTACTGATAATGCATTAAAAAAGATATATGCCAAGGGTAGTTTGATGGCTACGAGCGGAAATGATGATGAGGGAGGAAATCAAGATTTTTATTTTTTGAATTCTCCCGTAGGTGCGACTGGAATGATGTTCGACAATAGTCCGAGTAAGGAGTTTCATCCATTAAGCTGGTCTGCTGTAGATATTGATTATACCACAAATGGTGGGACCGGGGAAATTGAAGAATTTTCTGTTTTATCCGTAGACGGAACAAAATATGTTTTTTCTGAAAAAGGACAGGTTCAGCCGGAGGGAGGGTCTTGGTCGACTGTAGAGGTTCAGAAAACATATGGGGGAACCCAATATGCATTTGATAATGATGAAATTGCAGATTTAGATCCTCATGAAGTTTGTAATCCTGGAGTAGATTGCGTGAGTGATTATATTAGCGGTTATAGCTCTAGTGGGGGTTTAGCTAGGAGTTATAGTTATTATGTTGGAGAGGGTTTGGGACATGATGAGGCATGTAATAATGCTTGGATATGCCCTTATGAGTATGTTGATTCTACCGGAATGTATTTGCCTGGAGGGGATTCGTATACTCAAAAATTGAAAAATGTGAATGGTCAGATTCCAAATTATATGTTGTCTGATATTTATTGTAGTGGTCCTTCTTGCCTTTCGAGTTCAAGGTATCAATTGAGGGTGTTTAGATGTAAAACTTCTTTGTGTAATGGTGGACCTTTTGGCCATATTAATATAATTGCTACTGGTTCTGAAGGATTGTCTTCGCCCGATGTGATGGGGATGGGTGGAGCATACGGAGATAGTGCCGAATACGCACCCCACAAATATTATGATAAAACTGCAAAACATACTGATGTTTGGTATTTAACGGAAGTTATGAGTCACGATTACAAAGATGATGGAGATGGCTTTGTAGATGAGGGGGATGATGGAAACTGGGTTAAATTAAGTTATGAGAAATATAACACAGATTATGTTGATGAATCTCCGAAATATTATTCGAGTATTGTTGTTCAAGGAGGGTTAACTGATGATGAAGGGTGGTTTAATTATGATATGGATGAACAAGTTGGGGGGAATGATGTTGGTGTTTTTACTTATTTGCAACATGAGGGTTCTGAGAAAATCAGGGGAGCCCAAAAAACTTTTCGTAAAACCACAAAAGAATTAATTCACGTAGATAATATTGAAACTACCACTCATCGAGCAGATTTTACTTATAATTCCAACACTAATGATGGGGTAGATGAATTGGACTCGATAGATTTAGTTTACAAGGCGGCTTCTGGAGATCAAAATATATTTACATATGATTTTACTTATGTTTCAGACAGTTCAGCAAATCAATTAAAAGATCCCTCTGGGACAATTGGGAAGGGAGAGAGAACTTTAGATAGGATACAAAAAACAGGTTATGCTGGTACTGATGAACCGGCAACAATATTTTCATATGGTTCTTGTAATCCTCTCTTTGATTCCGATGAATATGATGATCGAGGGTTAAAAAGAGACCGTACAGATTCTTGGGGGATGTATTCTAGTTATATGGTGGGCGATAACTATGAAGTAGAAAACTTTCCCGTTTCAGATGGGGGAGATGGTTGTGGGGCTAATGCTTGGTCTTTGAAATCTATAAGGTATCCTACTGGCGGGGTTGTCACATATGATTTTGAGCCGAATAGGTATAAGTTTGTTCCCGATTCTGATTCAAGTAATGGAGATTGGTTGACCTTGAGTTCACCTGAGTTGGGCGGAGGAATAAGAGTAAAGAATATTAGGATTGAAGATGGTTTAGAAGTTAGTGAAGTTGGTTATGAATATGGAGATGGAGTTGCTACACGTAGACCAAATGAAGTGTACGATAATGTTGCGCAAGAGACTAAATACATTATGCCTTGGGATTATCCTGGAGCAGGTAGCGAAGTTTATATAGGCTATAGGGATATTACTACAAAATCTCCTTTAGATGGTTCGTATGGGCGTGTTGTTTATGATTTTAAAGATGCGTATGAGTGTGCTTGTCCTGGGGGAAATTGTGCAAATCCGGCCGATTGTGCGGATGAGAATTGGAATGAGTGTGCAGGGCATGGAATTAATGTTGTAGATTTTCAAACTGGGGAATATAAATGTTACGGAGGATATTTGACTAGTAATAGTTGGAAAAGAGATTATGTTGATTATGTAACTTATTATGATGCTGGAGGGTCTTCTGTAAAAACGGTGGATAATGATTATGATACCTCCGTTGTAAAGTACGAGTGGGAGATGACAAATGATTATGTTGATCCAAGGACCGGTTTAAGTCAAGATGATGTGATTACTTATACAAAGAGATCTGTCTTTCCCAAAGTGAGTGGTTCATCTACAGCTTTGGATGGAGTTACTAATGAAATTAATTATGTTTATGATTCCAATACTGGAATGGTAACCGAAACATTAGAGATGAGTTCTTCTGGTAATAGAAGAACTGAGACTAGTTATGCTCACAATATATATGGTGAGATGGATACAAAAAATATGCTGAGTCAAGTTAATCTAGTTAAGATTTATGATGTTGGAGATAATAATAGATTAGTAAAACAATCTGAAACTACTTGGGCTTCCTTTAATGGGGGAGATTGGTATCCTCACCAATCTTATGAGGGTGTTGGTTCAGATAGAAAGCGAGTTATTACAATGGGATCTTATGATGACTATGGCAATCTTTTGTCTAGTACTGATGCGAAAGGATATATTTCAACTTTTATCTATGGAAATAATGGGGCATGTACAGGTACGGGAGAAGATATGAACCATGCAGTTTTAACTTGTGTTAAGAATGCTAAGATGCATGAAGTTAAGACTAGATATGATAGTAAGGGGAGGATTGATGAGATAACTGATCAGAATGGAGATCCGACTGCTTATGGTTATGATGATTTGTCCAGATTAGAGAGTGTTACGAATCCAACTGGAGGTGAAACTAGTTATATATATAAATATGCTTTAGATTTTGGCGATGTGAGTGATCTGAATCTTAATGAGATAGAAATTACCCAAAAAATAGATGGTTCTCAAGACTTTGTTTCTAGAAAATTAACTGATGGGGTTGGCAAAGAACTTCAAACACAAGCAGTTGTTGATTCGGAATATGTTATTGTGCAAGATACTGAGTTTAATGAAATCTTTAAAGTTGATGCAAAAACAAAACCGGTTAAGGTGGTAAGTAACCAAGGAAAAATCATACAGGGTGCAAATCCTATTATGAGATTTTTTATTGAAAAGGGGATTATTGAACCAAAGGGATGGGAAAATAACTATATAATTGATGTTTATGAGAAGGGCGAACAATCAAATCCAGAAATTAAATTTGAGATTGATTATGATTTGGATCCCTTGGCTAGAGTTGATAAGGCATATCCTTTGGGGAGAACCCAATCTTCACTATACACAAATACAGATTATTCAAATGGGGGAGGAGGTCTTCGTAAAGTAAGTGTTAGGGATGAAGAGGGCGTTTTAACTGATTCATATTATGATCAATATGGCAATGTAAAAAAAGTAGTTTTGGGATCTGAAGCGAAACAAATCGATTATGATTATAGCATTTTAGGAGAACTTGAGGAAATAAATGATGCCGGAGTAATAACTACAAATAATTATAACACCCTGGGAGAAATTGAAACCACTTATAATCCAGATAGTGGACTGTCAACTTATACCTATGATTTAAATGGGAACGTGGAAACTTTTACAGATGCTAGAGGATGGGTAACTTTTTTTCATTATGATAATTTAAATAGAGTAGATTCTGTGGATGTTAATGAGGGTAGCGGGCATGTGACTAGGGTGGATTATGTGTATGATACTGGATGTGGCCCTTCATCTAATCAAATTGGAAAACTCTGTTCCTTAAGTAATTATGACCCTGATGGGAGTTTAATTTCTACGATTAGATATGGATATGATAGTGTGGGAAATATTGAAAGGATAACGGCATCTACTTCCAGGACTGGAGAAACAAGGGAAATTGATTATGGTTATGATGATGCAAATAATATTGATTCTATAACTGATTTAACTGGAGGAACTGTGATCATTTATGGATATAATAAACTGAATCAATTGGAGAGTATGACTGCCTATGCGGGCGGCCCAACAATTACGGCTTATTATGAGTATAATCCGACTGGAACCTTGAGTAATATTACTTATGGGAATGGAGTATTTACTGATTATGAATATAATGATCGGGATTGGGTAGAGCGAATTACTATTGGCGAGGATTTGCTTGATGAGTCCTATCTTTATGGTGATGCAGGCAATATAGAGAGGTTAGACGATAACTTGGATGGAACCTTTGCTACATTTGGTTATACTGATTTATATCAATTAGATGAAGTGCGTGCAGAGAGTTCTTCTACTAGCGATTATTATGATGGACTGGGCATATCATATGTCTATGATACCGAGGGAAAAGGAAATAGATACAGCAGAAATGTTTATGGGGACGAAAATAATGGAATGGTTTGGGATGAAACTTATACTTATGATGATCCAGATGTTCCGGAAGTAGATAATAGGTTGATGCATACTGTGGAGGATGGATGTGATTATGATTATGACAGTGTGGGAAATATGTTTTTGAAAGAATGCGGTTCTGAATCGACTACGTTCCAGTATGATTATAATAATTTAATTACTCAAATAAATTTGCCCGATCAAACCATTATGAAATTTGAGTATGATGTACTTGGTAGGCGAATTTGGAAAGAAGTGACTTATGGTGATGGATCAAAAGATGAGACTTTTTATTGGTATGGGTTAGGAATTAATCCTTTTGTTGAGCATAGAATTGGTGAAGAAGGGTCCGGAGCAGAGTGTGGGGATGGAATAGTTGAAGGGGAGGAAGTTTGTGAGTCTGATGGGGATTGTCCTGCCGGTTATAGATGCAAGTATGATTGTACAGAGTGCTATCCATATACTCCATCGTGTTTTCCCGAAGGAACTAAAATATTGATGGCAGATGGTTCTGAGAAAAATATAGAAGATGTTCAAGTTGGAGAATATGTTTTAGGTAAGTATGGAAAGGCGGAAGTATTAGAATTAGAGAGTCCAATTAGAGAAGGATATTATTTGATTACATTTGAAGATGGTTCAGAATTAAAGGTAACTAATGAGCACCCAATTTATTCGAGAATAGGAGAGTTTGAAGGGTGGGCGTCTATTTATCCACAAGAAACCTATAGAGAATCTAAACTGTTTGTAAATAAATTGACAGAGAATAATAAAGTGTTGACGATGAATGGATGGGTAGATATAAAAGAGATAGAGTATTTTGAAGGAAGTGTTCAAACGTATAATTTGAAATCTGTTAAAGGCAATACCTTTTATGCAGGCGGGGTGCTTGTACATAATAAAGATCCATATATGGCAGTTGATTTTATTGGTGGAGAAGACCCTGGTGATCTCCCGGATAACGGGTGAATGAAAACATTTATAAATTTAGTTACTACTGCTTAATTACATGTTAATTTCGCCAAATAGATTAGAAAGGATAGTTAAAACTGGGGCCGCTATTCTAACACTTGTTGCCCCCTTACTATTTAGCTCTTGC
>CAYYFK010000024.1:0-6221 GCA_964471565.1 Candidatus Woesearchaeota archaeon
CTTTTTGCATTATCAATAAAGTCATGTCTATATCCTTTAGAAATTCTCTCTTTGACTAATTTCCCTTCCTCTAAATATAAATTAGCTTCTGCTCCAGAATATAATACTTTTTTCATAAAAAAACAAAATATTAGAGATTTATAAATTGTATCCTCTCTCGGAATTAAGCAATTTAATCGTATCTCTCGTTCTACCAACAATTAGATCATAAATATATTCAGGCAATCCAATATTGGGGAAATCATGCAATGAGGTAATTAACTCTAACTTGGGTTGTTCTAACTTCTGCATCTGAGGAACAAGTTTTAACATCCAGGGGGCTTTATGTGGAGGATTCTTTTTAGCAACTTCTATTATCTCTTCATAACTATGTTTGCCCCCCTGATATTCTCTATTCTCTAACAAAGAACAATTAGCGTCCACAGCCCCAAAAAGCATATCCTCGCCAGTAGCCTCAGGGTTATATTTTGTTTCATCATCTGGATCGGGATTATCCCACATCCTATGATGATATTGTTGTCCATGTAATCTTAAAGCAGGAATTATATGTGTTTTACAATCAACTTTTGGCCTTCTATATAAAAGTGCAAATCCCTTTATTACATCCCAATCATATTTATTTCCAGTGCCAATCAACTCATGCGGTCTTTCAGGATCATTTTTACCTAAATCTAACCCTTTTAGAAAATATTCAACATGACAAGAATGTTTCAATGTGAAAAGCATCCATTTCTTGACTTCTTCACTTGTTGGCAATATGACTTCTGTCATAAAAGGGGGAACGATAATTAACTTATAAAACCTCACATACCAGGCAACTTACCCTTAAACTTCTTCATTATAAAGGCTCCTAAAAACTTTCAGCAAACTCTTGCCCTTCCAAATCCTTAACACAAGGTCTAATTGTAGGATTCCCAGAGTACTCCCCATCCATCCCATTAGTTTTTATATTTCCATTAAACGTAGCACCATCAGAAAGAATATCAGAACCTTCATTAAAACAAAACTCTCCACCAGAAATCTCTCCATAACAAGCATTGATCCCTTCTTCTTGGTTATATCTAGCTTTTACATTCTCGACATTCTGATCATGATCCCCATAAAAACTACAAAGAAAAAATCCAGATTTACTATTATTTTCAGAAACACTATCAAAAACACTAGAATATTGGGACATAGAAAATCCATAATGCCCATTTCCACTAGAAATAGAGTCTCTAATAACAGAGTTACCGTTCGCAGAAAAACCACTAAAAGAATTCCCACTAGCAATACTATCCTCAACAAAAGAATCTCCCATTAAACTATACCCTGCTCCATTTCCCTCTGAAGCACAATTAGAAACATTCGCATTTTCACCAAGACTAAATCCCACATTCGAATTATCAACTGCGACACTACCAAAAACTAAAGCATTACCATAAACAGAAAAACCAACATTATTATTTTCCGCCAAAGAAGAATAAATTCTATTTTCTTCTCCAACACTAAATCCTATGGGATTCCCACTAGCAATACTATTTGAAACAACTGAAATTCCTAAAACACTAAAATCAAAACCAGTATAAACATTATCTTCAGCCACACTATTGTTAATACTTGCATCATGCCTCAAAACATAACCAACTCTATTTTCTTTTGCTAAACTATCAAATACTTTTGAATTTCCAAAAGCTACAAACCCTTGGCTATTATTAATTGCAGTTCCATTATAAACTTCCGGATAGGTCTCTAAAGCAAATCCCCCGCCATTATTTTCTGCAATAATTCTATAGGCTTTTGAAAAATCTCTCAATTCAAAACCAGTGGTTGCATACCACCCTCCATCATGAACAAAAAATCCAACGGCTTTGCTATCATAAACCTCAGAAGAATCCATTAACAAAAAATTGTAGAATCTTTTTTCAACAACACACTTTCTAATTACAGAACTCTCAGTTCCAATAATTCCAGCATATCCTTCTTCATATGAATAAATCCCAGTAACTTTATTATTATTGCAATCTAAATAAAAACCATCTCCCTTAATAATTATAGAATGGTCAAAATTGATATTTTCAATTAATTCGACACACTCCCCTTCATTTCCAAAAACAACATCAGAATTAAACTCATCAAAATCAGATTGAGATAATTGGATACATCCTCCTTTTGGAACTATCCCTTCATAAAAAACTGAATTTTCTAAAATATTTTCTTTGTTAATTTCAATAGTTTTCTTTTCAATCATTCCTTTAAAAAGCAAAATATCCATATCTTTTTCAACATCTTGAATTTTAGATGGACTATCTTTAATTTTATCACAGCTAGAAATAAATAATACCAAAATCAATACTAAAAATAAATATCTCTTTTTCATAATATTAAAGAATTAAGTTAATATAAAAAACTTCCTACATTTCAGGCAACTTACCCTTAAATCTTAAACTTCTTAACAAATTCTGAAACAATCTTTTTCTTTTCCTTACCTTCTTGGGTTTTAGGAGTTTCTCTTTTTCGCTCATTTTCCCCCAATCTTCATCATTCTCATTATCCCAAAGTTCCTTCATCTTCCCTTGTTGGACTTTGCGCAAAAATTTACCCATTTAAAAATTCTATTAATTTTCATACTTATAAAACTAATCTAACCCTATCGATTTACCCTTTATTTCTAAAAAAACAGAAGTAAAGGGTAAAACACAACTAATCCACTATAGGCAATTCCAGCACCCACCTAGTAAAATCATCCAAATATACTCCATCAAACGGAGCAGTTTGTCCCCTCATCCATTCTAAAAATTCTTCATATTTTTCTGATTTCAATATTCCTTTTAACCTAATCATACTTACTTCTTCCATTTTTTCTATTTCCTCCCATCTTCCATCATCTTCTTTTGTTGAATCTTATGTAAAAATTTATCCATTTCCCCATTTATAATTATAAAATATTAAAGTTTTCCTCCATAATCATTATTCATAAGACTGTATTCATCAGGAACATTAACCAATTCCCAAGTTTTCCTTAATTTTCTGTTATTTGAAGATAAAGATTTGCCAGAACATCTAACTACTTTTTTAACCTCTAAATCTTTCAAACTTTTATAAACTGTAGATATATCAAGTTCCAGCAGATTAGATATCTCATACCTATTCTTACCACCAACCCCAAGGCAATTTATTATTTTTAATTTAGTTAAGGCAGGAACATGGCCTTTTTCAATTAAGTGTTTATATGCTCTCTCAAATCTTGCACATCTATCTGGATGCATTTTATGTAATCCTAATTTTCTAAATTTCTTAAAGTCAATATATCCAGAAAAAATAATCCTTGTTCCATTATTAGTGCATCTTAAACCCAAATCCAAAAACAGTTTTTCCACATAGTCTCTCCTAGAATCAGATATTATTGGAATATCCAAGCTACAAAGGGAACCACATCTATTCGTAGCAGAATAACCCTCGGCAGCAAATAATCCTCTTAAAAAAGAAGTTGCAAATTCTTTATTCTTTTTAATTAATTCAATACAATGGGAAAACAAATTTTCAGATATTTTTCTGAAAATTTTATTATGAAAACAAACAACAGCTAATCCATATTCTTTAGTTTTGCAATCCTTTACATTTATCTTAGGGCTAAAGCAACTCAAGGGGAGAAATAAAGATTCAGACCAATATTTCCTTATCTCCTCATGGGAGTTTGTTATGTTGCTCCCTATTTGAATTTGAATATATAATTTATTCCTACTAACTCCGATCCGTTCTAAAAAACTAATCCAATCATTATGGAGTTTTGGACAGTTATTAGCAATTCCAACTTTTCTATTCGAACTACCTTTATTTCTATTAAACCCATCACCAAAATATAAACCAATCATCTCAAAAAGTTTAGAATCGAGAATCAACTTGTTTTTAATCTTTATCGGATAAGGGGGCCTAGTTTTATTACAAGAAATAATTAGATTACCATTTTCCACACTAACAAAAACATCTCGATGATCCAATTTAGAAGGAATAAATTCAATAATATCTAACTCTTTCATACCCATAGATGGTAAATCTCTTATAAATACTTTATGCCCGTGCGTGACAAGTTGGCAAGCAAAATTACATCCCAGGCAACTTACCCTTAAACTTCTTCATTAACTTATTGGGATCACCTTTCATCATCTTCATCAACTTCAAAAACTTCAGGAACATTCATCCCAACTTTATGAGCTCTCAATAAAATTTTAAACTCTCTCCGCGTAGGATACTTCCTTTTCATATTATCAATAAATTTATGCCTATATCCCTTAGAAATTCTTTCCTTGACTAACTTACCTTCCTGAAGATATAAATGGGCTTCAGCTCCAGAATAAAGTATTTTTTTCATAAATAAAAGAAAGAAAAAGAATTTATAAAAGTAATTAAAATTACCCTTTTATACAACTTATGCAACAGGCAGGATTACCACTACTTACGCAACAAACACACATTGCTAATCTAAGTAAACTAAATCCTTTATCTACCTCAATCCCACATTTTCCTAATTCAAGTTGCACATCTTCTTCATTTTCAGCATCCATAATTCCTGGACATTTTGCAGCAAGATCCATCATTACCGAACAATCCATTCCAAGTTGTTCATAATCTACCTTACTCGGACTTTCTTGTGATTCCCCTTGAAATTGACATCCAGAAATCAACAAAAGACTAGTTAGGAACAAAACAAAAGCTAATTTCTTCATTTACCTCACCTCCTTTCATAAACAATTATATCTTTGTAGGAGTATATAAAACTTTACATCCCAGGCAACTTACCCTTAAACTTCTTCATTAACTTATTGGGATCACCTTTCATCATCTTCATCATTTTCTTACTCTGCCTATACTGTTTTAACAACTCTCTAACTTCAGTAGAAGTCGTTCCAGACCCGCGTGCCACTCTCTCTATACGTTTACGGTTAAACATCAAATCTGGCTCTTCTAGCTCCTTTTTTGTTAAAGATTGGAGTATAAATTTCCATTTCTTTAACTTAGAGTCTTGAACATCTAACATATCTTTAGGAATCTTCATCCCACTCATTCCAGGAATCATTTCCATAATCTTATTCATAGGACCTAATTTCTTCATTCCTTGAATCTGTTCATATAAATCTAAAAAATTAAAATCTCCTTTCAAAAACTTCTTTCCTAAATCTTCAGCAGTTTCTTCATCTATTTCAACTCTAACTTTTTCTAATAAAGCTTCTAAATCTCCCATACCTAATAATCTAGAAACAAAACCTTCAGGGTTAAACTCTTCAATATCATCTACTTTTTCGCCTATACCTAAAAACTTAACACTCGCTCCGGTAATTGCTGCTGCTGACAATGCTCCACCTGCTTTTGCAGTTCCATCCATCTTAGTAATTGCAACACCGGTTATTCCACAAGACTCATGGAATTGTGAAGCTTGTTTTTCTGCAGTTTGACCTATATCTGCATTTATTACTAAAAGTTTTTCTTCTGGTTTGATTTCTTTATTTAATTCTTCAATTTCCTTAACTAAATCTTCTGACAAAGCATCTCTTCCTGCAGTATCTACAATAACAATATCATATTTCTTTACTTCATCTTTCAAAGCTTTCCAAATTTTCTTTGGATTTTTTTCTTTTCTGTCTATATAATATGGAAGATTAACTTGTTTTGCTAACTGTTCTAATTGATCCATTGCAGCCGGCCTATGAACATCTAAACCAACTAAAGCAACTTTATGTCCTCTTTTTGTGTAATAATTTCCTAATTTTGCTGCTATCGTAGTTTTTCCAGTTCCAAACAAACCAACTAACATAATTTTGAATGGTTGTTTCTTTGTAATTTTAATTCCTTTTTTTTCTTTTCCTAAGAATTTTACTAGTTCATCATAAACAATTTTAACTAAGAATTCTTTTTGTCCAACACTCTTTGGAGGTTTTTCTTTTAACGCCCTTTCTTTAATAGATTTAGATAGCTCAAAAACTAGTTTAACATTAACATCTGCTTGAAGTAAAGCTCTTTGAATATCTTTAACAATCTCATTAACTAGATTTTCATCTACAAACGTAGCTCCAGTAATTTTACTTAGAGTATTCTTCAACGTGGAACTTAATTTGTCCATAACCATAGAATTTTAGAGAGAATTATGATTTATAAAGAATTCTATTAAAAAATTATTTTTTGAAGAAACTTAAAATTCTTTGCCACCATGACAACTCTTGTGACTTTCTTAATGATTCTTCTTT
>CAYYFK010000025.1:0-6038 GCA_964471565.1 Candidatus Woesearchaeota archaeon
CTCATTACATTCTGTCTATGTTGTGTTGGCGTAAGTGATCCAATGTTCTGTGTAAATCCTAATGCCTCACTAACATCAGATCTACTTCCTTGCATGTCACCAAACCCGAGCATATTATAAAACGGTACCCAACTGTTTGACATTGTTGAACCACCAAACAATGTCGTTATATGGTCCTTCCATAATATATATCTCTCCATTCCTGCTTCCGATAGGTGCCAACGTTGATCCTGATATCCACGTTGTCCCTCCCTAATAGGCGTTCCTACAGGTTCCTCACCCACGTAACCCCTCCAAAATGAACTGGGTAATAGCTGCATATCACGTTCATCAACATAGTTTAATTTATATGGGAACGTTGCCTCCATACCTATAACTGCTCGCCATTGTGGTGACACCTTACTTACTACAAACTGGTTTATCGCTTCCCCTGATGCAGCAGCTGGACCCTCATCAATACCAGCTCCAACAATTTCAGTAAACTGTTTCAGGGTATCAAGCATTGGAATCTCTCCAAACGTACTATAATAACTACCTACATCTCCACCACTATCATGCCAACCTGTAATAATCTTTCTAGATAATATATCATCGTTCTCAAAGAATGCTTCTTCACTAGTCGGATCATATCCATTCAGCATTCCAATAACACCTCTTGACTTCATTAAGTTAACTAAACGTTTAGGATTATTAAATATATTCTGCATTGCTACACCTGCACCGGCTCTTGTGAATGCATAGAACATTGTAAATTTAGCAGTAAGCATCTTCTCTACTGGTGTAAGAGCGTTATAATCCATTAAGCTTAACCTACCAGCATTGAGCGCTTGTTCCATACTTTTACCATTTTCAAGACTATTAATAATTGCAGCCATTCTCCATACCTGATCCTCAACTTCGGTTGCTGCTTGTAAGTAATCATTAAAATTCTTTACATTACCCCACCCCTGCTTTATTAAACCTCTGGTTGCCTGCTGTGCTTTCGGTACCATCGTCGCATCTCTCATCATTATCTCTAACATTTTCTCTGATAGTATAATCGATGCCTGTGAACGCATAGAGCCTGATGCTACAGCTATTTCATACAGTTCTTTCGCAGTCCACGTTTGACCCGTTGGTGATGTGATAATAACATCAGCTCCTCTTCCCACCTGCTTCAACACCGTTCCTTGATATCTAGAACCTTGTGCCATAATCCTTGCTGCCTTCGGATATTTTAAAACTATTTTTGCAGCATCTTCACCACCCAATGTTGCCCACATAATGAACGGTGCTGATATGTTATTCTTGACATGAAACTTTTGATTCAATCCAAGTAACATACTATAGTTAACCGATTGTATTGTATCCAGTATCTTACTAATCCCATTGCCTATTACATAACCTGCATCTGGGTTTAAGTTATGAAGTTCTAATAATACCTTTTTCATATTCGACAATTTATTTGATGCATAGCTTATTGATTGAATCTGATCAGATACAGAAGAACCAAACACCAACTTATTAATTTCATTATGGTATCGCTGATAACCTTGGTTTATCTTTAGTTCTTCTTCAACAAATCTTGCAGCATCAGCTGGAATAGCATCTGTATCTAATAACCCTCTGGTTACCGCCCTATCCTCATCTAATCCTTTTGCCAATCCCATAACATCGTCACTGCTATATACTTCATTGGCACGGTCCCTAATCACACTAGCATTTTGTCTAACACCTGATATTGCTTCCCGAAATTCTTTTGCTTTTGTAAGATCAGTATTACTTTCATATAATCTTTTAGCTTCATCGCTGGCACTACCGGCAGCTTCTCTAACTTCCTTCATCCCTGCATAATAAGGTTCAGTGTCAGCACGAAGTGCATCAGATATTTCTCTAGCTTCCTGAAGTATCGGATTATCATCAATCAGTTTCTTAACTTTATCACTGGCTTCTGTTGCTGCAATCCTGCTCTCTTCAATCTGTGCTTTCAATGGAATTGTATCTGCCTTAAGCTTATCAGATATTTCTCTAGCCTCTTGAAGTATTGGATTGTTTGAAGTAACTGTCTTTACGTTCGCTGTAGCTTCTGTTGCTTGTGCACGTACAGCTTCAATTTGTTTCTTTATTCCTGCTGTATCACGCGCTAATTCCTCTGAGGCACCTCTTGCTGCATTATACAATTCATTGGTAACTTTGTTTGCACCTATCTCTGATGTGATCTCACGTAACGGTCGACTGTGTTCTAACGCTAATGCTCGCCTAGCCTTCATATCAGAACGTGCAGCTTCTAGTCGGCTAGTAAAAGGATTCCCTTCCGTTAATCTTTTCTTGATAAGTATTCGTTCTTGCACCAGTTCTGTTGCTTTCGTCGCAGCATCATAAAGTTCATCAGTCTCCTGTCCAAGTCTTAATGTATATAAACTTTCATCTGTTGTTTGTTCTAGTTTAGCTATGACTGAATCAAGCGTATGAGCTTCATCCTCTGGGAATAATTCTTTATAGATACGTTTATGTTCTTTATATCTAGCCCATGCATCATTTGCTTCAAGTTTTGCTAATGATATTCTCTCTGTTGCATCACTTAATCGTTCAGCATATGGTCCCGCTTCTTCAACAATATCTTCATATCTTTTCTTTGCAGCATTAGATGCCTGCCATAATTCGTCTGCTTCAGTCTTAAGGCTGGCAACTGATTCATACTGTGCAGCACGTTCCTCTTTGGCAACCGCATATTTCTCCCACATCTCATCAATTTCTGTCTGCCTATTCCCGATCCTTCTTTCAAGTTTATCTTTTAGTTTATTATAAGTATCCCATCTTTCTGCTGCTGCCTCTTTGGCAGTATTAACTTCTCCCCTTGCGACATTAAACCTTTCCCAAGCATCAGCTGATTCTGTTTGTCTAGCACTGAACTGTGTTTCAAATTCATCTTTAAGTCTTTTATATTCATCCCATGCAGTGGCTGATTCATCTTTGGCACTGTCTACAGCTTCTTTAACTGGCTTAAATCTTTCCCAAGCATCAGTTGATTCTGTTTGTCTAGCACTGAACTGTGTTTCAAATTCATCTTTAAGTCTTTTATATTCATCCCACGCAGCGGCTGATTCATCTTTGGCGCTGTCTACAGCTTCTTTAGCTGGCTTGTATCTTTCCCAAGATTCATCTACCTCTGTACGCCTAGCATCAAATTGTTCTGCAAATTCATCTTTAAGTCTTTTATATTCATCCCAAAGTCTAGTTGCTTCCTCTCTTGCAACACGTGTTTCTTCTACTAACGGTGCAGCTTTATCAAATAGCCTACGTTCTCTGTCTCCTAATCCAGCTGCGTATTCTGAAATGGTACTTCGATTGTATCCTGCAACTGTCCGAACCTCTTCACTAACAGCTGCTGTTAATGATCTATCAACTGGTGTTAGCAGATTCTCAACTGTTCTACTAAGCTCTTCAACAGTTTGCTCCATTCCCAAACCATTATTCTTAACAATGTCATCTGCAACTTTATCAAATTCATCAGCAATCCTACGCAACTGTAGCATATCATCATCAGCTAATCTCATTGATTCACCTAGAATGTCTTCAACAATTGCTGCATCAGATTCACGCCTGAATATAAACGAAGAATCAGTCTCTAAACGCCTAGCAATCCTATTCTTTAAAGCAGTCTTAAATACATCAGCCATTATCGGATCGACTGTATCACCAATACCCGGTACCCTTAACGTCTCATCAACAATAGGTTGTCTAAATCCATATGTATCTAACATCCTAGTTATTTTATTGTATGCGTAATTACCACCACGCAATGAATCATCTGAATTAGCTAGTGTTCTATATAGATTATCTGATAACCTTCTAGCTTGTGACTGATAATAAACACCACCCAATAGTGTAGGTATGTCTTCAACCTGAATCATAGCTGGACGTACTGTCGGATTCTTTAACCACACTTTAGCATGATCATCGAAATTCTTTTGCATCATAGTCATAAAGCCTTCAGCAAAATCGTTCAGCTTCGAAGGCTTAACATTTCGTAGATGCTCGGCATATGTTCTAATCAACACTTCTACTTCAGCTTTACCCTGTGCTGTCAATGTAATCTTTGGAGCCTTGATCTTACTTCTATTAAATACATGTCCAATATTTAATCTAACTTCACCCTGAATAAATGCATCATGATATATGTCATTTAATATACGATACATATCATCAGGACTTCGTTGTCCTGCTTTCCCTAGGATAAGTGCATTCAACATCTCATATGGCTCATCACCTGTAACACCATACAGTTCTCTCATCCTTGCAGATGATCTCATTTCGTTTAAGTCTCTTACCAACTGTGTTGACATACTTTTAATTGAGGACTTAAATGTTTTTAATGCTTGCCTAATTGGCCCTGATCTAGTTATAATCCTTGGTTCGACTAGTTTAAGTCCCTGAAAGGAAGCCAACATATCATGTAGTTTATTACGTATATTCTTAAAGCCACCTGACAGAAAATTATTCCTTGCTTTAGCTGGTGTATCTAACTTTGTTACTGCTGAATCACCCAATACATTAAAGGCGGATCGTTTAATTCCAGCTCTCATTGTGACGGCAGTGCGTTCAGTCATTGCAGTAATAATTGCATTAATAGCTTTTCTTGAAACATGTGTTTGAGCAGCAACCACAGGTGTCCTATCAATACCAACCTTAATAAAGTTATCCATTATACTAGGGTGTAGTTCTTCTAATATCTTTGCCTTGGCATGTGCAGATAACCAACCTTCATCAGCTAAACGATTTACTAAATCACCAATCTCCGTGGCTTCTTTAGCATTAATTTCAATTGCCTCTCTTGTTGCGGTAGTAAAAGTATCTACTTCTTGTCCGGGTTTAAGATCGAATATTCTTATATCCTGAAATTCAGCACTAACATTTGTACGTTTACCTAGTTCTTTAAGTCCTTTATATACTGAATCATTACCAAGCTCATCAATAATCTTAACGGCATCAGCATCATTTACGACAACCCTTGGTGTTAGCAATCTTATATTCCTACTTACACCAGCATCACCCATCAACTTAACTGCCATACTAGATGCAGCATCCCAAGTGATTGCCTTAATTACTTTGTCAATGCTTCCTCTGCTTCTCAAAGCTATTCTGATTATATCATCACTAACATTTGCTTTCAATCCAAGTGCAACACGTGTAGCATCTCGTCTTGGTATAGTTCCACCAGACGATGCCTCATCAAGTGCAGAACGGAAATCAGCTATATCATCTACAGCTTTTCCCATCCTAAATGTAGGTTGTCTACCTGCTCTAATGTGTGCTGCAGTTTCCTGATATACCCTTGAATGCTCACCGGTAGTATTAGCTATAGCCTCTAATATCTCATCACTAGTTGCTTGGGGATTTGAACGTATATAACTTCTAGCAGCTGCAGCTCCGTCCATATAGTCGGCTGCCTGTGCTGATAATGATATCAATGGATCACCTGCTTGGAATCCCAATCGTCTTCCAACAAATCCTAACCCCGGTGCCTGTTCAAATATATCAGCTGTAAACCTAGCCGCACCAGCTCTCATCCCACTAGACGCAGCGGCTCTACTTCCCATGCCCATACTACGTGCAGCCCTAAATGTTCTAGTGCCTGCAGCCCCACCTTTAACTAATGACGATGCACCAGCATCCATTGGGATAAGTAATACTTCTGCTAAAAATCCTACAGCTCCAGCATAAGGCGCCCAGTGTTGTGTTTCCTCTGGACCATATTCATATACACCATAAAGATCATTCATCAATGAGGCACCAGTTGCCCAGTTTCTTAAGTAAGAATCAGACCAATTTCCTTGATCATATAACGGTGTCTCTGCCATTCTAGCATCTTCAGATGCAGTAACCTCTTCCCTTGTCATTCCCGGAATTGCATTAACACCTGTTACAGCATTGTATACTAAATGTGTTGCAGCATTAAGTGGCCCTACTACTGAACGTAACATCCAACCACCAGTTCCTTCAACTACTGCACCATCAGCATAAGTCGTCTGCATAAAGCCACGGTCTGCATAATCATC
>CAYYFK010000026.1:0-1149 GCA_964471565.1 Candidatus Woesearchaeota archaeon
CTGGCGTTAGCTGTGGTGTCGAAAAATATACTATAACTTATCCGATATATCCCAGCAGTGTTGATGGTGACATTTTCACCCGAACGAGTATAATTAGAGTCTTCAAAGTCGTTCGCATTGAGAACCACCGTTGTCGCACTTGTGGCGATGGTTAGGTTTCCCGTTTGTCTATACTGGGCGATGTTTGTCGTCCCTCCACCACCAGGAATAGTTATAGTTGCTACCCCACTTCCGCCATCTGCTGCCGTGACCCCAGCACCTACAAAGTTCAAATTAGTGTGCGGTGTGTTTGGAATGTTAGTGCCTTCATCCTCAACAGTGATCGTGGTGCCGGATCCCGATGGTCCTTGAGCACCGTCGCTCCCCGCAGGACCAATAATACCATTAGACCCGATAGCATATATAGCCAATCCCACCCCACCTGCAACAGTAGTGTAGTTGGGAGCTCCATCCGTTACTTGGCCACGAACACGAAGGACATCCGTGGGTTCCAATGTGAGAATAGCAGTCCGACCAGCAGTGCCGTTGTCTTCCGCTCCGTGTTCTGTCCAATATTGGACCTCTGCACGAGTTGCGGGAACCTCAGAACTATTTAACTCAAGCCATAGCTCGCACTTTCTGTTATCGCCGCCGGTTTCTCCAAATGTCACATCATATCGAACCACATAAGTGCCGCCAGCATTAGCCTGGATAGTAACTTGGTCGCTAGACAAAGCAAATGCTGTTCCAAAAGACCCAGTATTACTTTGTCGTATGGTGTCAAGTCCTAATGTCGTAGCAGACGTTCCAACATTTGAAGTGCCAGCGTCATAAAAGTCGGCAAAAAGAGGAGACATCGGAACAAATGTTTCTCCAGCCATAATTGATCCTGACTGTGTAAGAGTTATTCCATTAATTTCTAACAATACCCTACCCGCATTAATATATGTCGACAACTCACTATCAGATTGAATTTCCATCTCTGATGCGTAGTCTGTGAGAGTAACTGTGCCAGGAGAGGCGGGTAGGCTGCCAGAAGGAATGGGCAACTGTTCAAGTGTTAGTGGTGATCCTGTTTGATTTTTTGCTACAATAATTGTTGCCATGTTATGCCCTCCACCTGATTCTTACCCACCCTAAAACGTGCCTAGTTGTATTGGACCCAGTTTG
>CAYYFK010000026.1:1249-5781 GCA_964471565.1 Candidatus Woesearchaeota archaeon
CCTTGTGCAAGGGCATTTGATACTTTTGCTGCTTCGTCAGCAAATGATGAGGTCCCAACCAAGTCGCCTGTTACATTGCCAAGGACACTCCCCGTTACATCTCCTGTCAGATCTCCAACAAAAAGACCATCAAACCTATTTGCATTGGCATTTCCATCAATACTCAAAGTTCCAGTAACCGCCAAAAGACTGCTACTAAATGTTAGATCTGCCGACGAACTTAAATATCCACCTGAGTTGAGTTGTAACTCGGTGTTGTTACCCGATGATCTTAGCAGGTGAATCATATCCGAAGCAAGTGTGCCGCCGCCAGCATTGATGAGAGACGACCATCTTGTTGACTGATCCACATATAAAGTTGCTGTCGAATCAGTGATATATAATCCAGAAAACCCGGAAAACCTACAATCTTGTGCTCTTGTCGTAGATGTGCTAGCGACTTGCAACCCGACCAAAGCATATCCAAAACAGTCTCTTAGATTAACAGTGCCGGCAGAATTGTGGAGAAATGCATTCGAAAGGCCGCTGCCAACCACGTCCACATGATCACAGGTAATCCAGTTTTGACCTGGAGCTGGGGTGCCTGATATAGTAATACCAGATGCATTCCCCCCAGCAGCAGTAATCCTAGTATGCCTAATAGCAGATGTCCCGCCAGTGGTGGTGCCAAACGAAACCCCGTTTGATGCACTGATGTCTATCGACATGTGCTCGAAAGCACAATTGTCTGCCATGGTAACTGCGTATCCGCCTGAATATCTTTTCAGTATACATCTATCTCGGTCCATTCCGACAACAGAGACACCATCTACCATAGTTATAGATTCTTCATATGTCCCTGGTCGGACAACAACAACATCGCCAGCAGATGCCGAGGATAAAGCACCTCCTATAGAAGCATATGGTTTATCAAACCTCTCCCTTGTGCCAGTAGTGTCGCTACCGCTGATGTCTACCCACAAAAGGTTGCTGCCACTAACTTGGGCATTTGTTATTGCAGAACCATCCCCTGAAAAAGAAGATGCCAAAATTGTACCATTCGTATCTAATGTGCCCGTGAGAGATAATAAATTTCCAGAATAATCAAATGTAAGGTTTTGCGAACCAGAAAAAGCACTCCCGGAATTAAATTGGATGTATGTGTCTGCTCCTCCAGGTGTTCCTCCGCCGCTACCCGTGATTCCTGTTAGGGCAGAACCATCGCCAGCAAATGAACCCGAAAAAGATCCGCTGAAAGTAGATCCGCTTAAGTTATTTCCTAGTGCTGCTGCACCTTCTGGAGTTGGCAGTGTGCCCCAAATATAATCAGAGTCTATTATTTGTATTGTGCCGTTGTTGGATGCTTTCAGGGTAACAATAATCACATTGCGGGGATCTGCCGGAGATGGAACAACGCTCTCAACAAGGTCGTTTCTCACTAGTGATCCTATTATAACCCTTACCGCACAAATTACTCTGTCGAGGTTGTGCGTTACAGTTATAGAACTGGTACTAGAAAAGTCTTGTGTATATAGTGCTTCAAATCCGCCTGCCATTTTCTTTCTTCCTTTCTCCTATGCCCTAAATATGATGAGCGTGGTCTAGTACCTTACCATCTGCAAACTTAACACCTTCGATTACAATTGCCCATACAATAACATTTTGGTTGGGAGCACCGTCATCTGTAAGTTCAAACCTAATCGCTATCACATCATCTTCATAATAAGAACTTATGTCGTATGGTTCATAACTAGTTTGTATCACCTTATCGTCTAGACTTGCTGCCGGGAGTGTTACTCCTTCCGGGACAAGATCCGCCGCAATTGCTGTTGCTGCCTTCGCCGTCAGTGTTTCCGTAGAACTAAAAGGTCGTAAAATTGGTTCAGTGCCGCCAGTGGGATCTGCTACTTGTACACCAGCAGCTTCAAGTGGTAACACCGACATCGTACCAGTCGGAGCAGATGTTTGTGTGGAGGAGTTCGTCAAACTATATACTAGTTGTAGTCGCAAAGGATATGCAGTACATATACCAGCAGGTAGTGCAAACTGTGTATAGATGGCATCTCCAGTTTGGTTCAACCGGCAGTTCTTCATATTATGATTCCACCCAGTAGTTCCGCCGCCAGAGCCAATGGCTGGTGTTGCCGAGATTACACCACCCGTCTCACCAAAGATGTTGCCTGTCCCAGCGATAGTTTCTCTCCACATTGATAATCCAGTCGCATGCTTCTGCCCAATTGCATTGTAAGTGGTAATGTGCGGCGACAGGTTCAAATATTCAAAAGACGCAGGGGCAGTCGATCCAGTTGAGACTATTCTTATTCTAGACCAGTGCCCCTCAACACTGTTAATTGTTTTTAGTGCCCAACTTCCACTAGTTGTGGTAACTTCCCCGTATTGAAGGTCTTCTTTCAGGTTGCTTCTCATAAACACATTGTTCGCATATCCGTGAGTGTGATCGACGGAAACTGTCTGAACAGATGTTTCTTCCCACTCCGTCCCGTTCCATATATCAAAAGCATAAGATCCGCTTATATCTCCGACAGCTGTTTTGTGCTGAAAACCATAATGTTTTAGAGGAAGGTCTGTGGATGTAAAGCGGTTGCTACACATCAATATAGTAGAACCAGCGGAGGCGGTCTGGAATGTAAATGTGGACCCTGTTAGCGATGTTGCCTCATCGGTGATGTCAATGAAGTTACCGCCATCGGAGGCAGTAGTAGCAGTGGCGTCTGTTGACAGAAAAGTTGACTTGTCGCCATAATGGCCGCCTTGGCCCATAAGTGTGGTACTGCCTTTCTCTGGAAATCCGACCCTTAGGTCCGAACCAAGAACACGCATTGCGGCTGTCCTTGTTGTCGTATTCTTTTGGGAGAACTGCATCGCAAAATCAGCATCTAGAGCAGCGGCAGGAAACGAGAATGCTGGATCGAAAACACCATTCAAAGAAATGGAACTGGCAGTGGTGAATACCACAGAAGGATGAACAAACCCTGTGTATGCCACCACATCTACCTTGCCTCCCACGAGGTCAAAGTCTACGCCGTCTTCGGCAAAATAAAATCCGTTTAAGCAATTAAATAAGTTAACATTAAAAACATTGTTTGTTGAAGTGCCGCTCATATGCATAGCATTCGTAACATTCGGGTTGCCAACATTAAACCCAACAAGTTGGGTTCTACCTGTTCCTTCTGCCTGTATAACATTGTTTACTGTCCCGGCACTTCCAGGCACATGAATAGACTCAAAAGCCATTATCCCGCTTCGAACTCTTGCCAAGCTGTTGACTCCGCCGCCATCTAACCTAACTTCCGCCCCTATCATCTTGCTATTTCCAGACCCAGAGTGTTCGATAACAATTCCGTCCCCAAGACCAGTGGCTCCATCGCCAAAGAATGTCAAGTTACTGATGCCAGATGTCTTTCCTGCCGATCCTGTATAAACAACAGATGCCAATCCAGATCCAGACGGAACATAGAAAGACAGGTTGTCTATGTATGAGTCGTCGCTGACCGTCATAATATTTGACAAAGAAGATGTTGTTCCAATTCGTGTTACTGCCCATCCGCCAATGCCTCTAACAGTTACACCAATAGGAACAGTAAGGTTGTTTTCAGGGTACTCTCCTGGAAAGACATGAACAGTGTCGCCGTCAACAGAAACTCCGAGAGCTGATGACAAAGTGGTGTAAAAAGTCGATTTACCCGTGTCGTCTATTAGAGCAACGGATCCGGAATCAAGTGTTACTTCTGCTGTTGCTGAACCGTCGTAAGTAAATGCTTCAATGCCGTGGCCGCCAGTAAGAGCGTTTGTTACTTTACCTGCTTCGTCTGCGTAAGAGGCAGTCCCAAAAAGGTCACCATAAAACCCAGAAGCAGACACATTTCCAGAAACATCTAATGTTCCGGTCAGAGACAGTATATCGTTCACGTAATCAAACGTGAGATTGTCTGTTCCAGATAGCACACTACCAGAATTAAACTGAATATTCGTATTATTGCCGCCTGGACTAGCAGTTATACCAGTCAATCCTGAACCATCGCCAGCAAATGAGCCTGTAAAGGATCCAGTGTGAGACCCACTAAAAGTTCCTGAAATTATCTTATTCGTGAGGGTCTGAGAGCCTGTTAATGTGACTACGATACTTTGGTCTATCTCTACTGTTGCTGGAGAACTTCCATCATAAGTGAAAGTGGTGATACCAGTCCCGTCAGACAGAGCATTTGTTACTTTGCTAGCTTCGCTAGCAGTGCCAAACAAATCACCATAAAATCCCGAAGCAGATACGTTTCCTAGCACATCCAACGTACCAGTTACCTCCACTGCTCCTGCTCCAGAACCCGAAACTTCTAGTGTTCCAGTAAGAGTTAGTGTGTTGGTGTTGTAATCAAAGTCTAAATTGTTTGACCCTGAGAATGTACTGCCTGAATTGAATTGGATATTCTGGTCAACGCCTCCCGGCAGTGTTGCAGAGCCTGTCGGTATGCCAGTTAGCCCAGAACCGTCTCCAGCAAATGAACCAGTGAAAGATCCCGTGTGAGACCCGCTAAAGG
>CAYYFK010000027.1:0-5390 GCA_964471565.1 Candidatus Woesearchaeota archaeon
TCAAGTACACAAATAGCATTTATAAATAAAAAATACTAAATAAAATAATGAAAACAGAAGAGATAACAAAATTATTGAAAGACAAAAAGGTGAATGATTTAAACTTCCTAAACTTCTTTTGGGGGACAAATTTCTCAGATAAAGATAAAAAAATTCTAAAACTATTTCTAAAAACACATGAATTAAAAAATCAAAATCTACCAATAAGAAAAATCTCAAAAATTACAAACGTTCCAGAAAGCACAACTTCCAAATGGGCTTATGGATATTCAATACCCCACATAGCCCATTATCTAAAATATTATTCCGAATTAAAACCAAATAAAAAGATTATATCAATCAATTCAACAAGAGGAGGAATACAAACTGGTCCATGGATAAAAGTCCCAGAGAAAATAAATAATTTCAAAGACATCAAAAAAGTATTATCTCAACTAAACCAAAAAAATATTGAAAAAGAATTTGGGTATATTCTTGGAATTATGGTTGGCGATGCATCAAAACACGGTATAAAAAGAAAAAACAGAATTGCAAGGAGAATACAATTAAGGTTATCAACAAAATATGACACAAATATAAAAATGGGGAATCATGTTTCAAATTGTTTAAAATCATTAAACATTAGAATAAACAGAACAAAAAACTGCCCAAAAGGCAAAAGAAATCCAAATGATTTTTATGCATGGCATTCTCAATGTTCATCACTAATTGACTGGATGTTTAAAGCTTGCCTAGGCTTAAAAAATAGCGAATTGACAACTTATGAACCAATAAAAGCAAAATGGGTAATAAACTCTCCAAACCACTTCAAAATATCATTTTTACAAGGAATTGCAGATAGTGACGGTTACATAGACATAACTCAGTGCAGAGCAGGAATTGTCACTAAACCAAACATAAAAATACTAAAATCTATATTTGATTCCTTAAACATAAAATATTTTACTGGAAAACTACACAAAGGAAATTTAATGCAAATAAAAATAAGATTAGAGGATGCATATTCTCTTCCATTGTTCAACCCAATCGTATGTTCCTATAGATATCAACTAATGAAAAAAGCAATAAAGGCCAATAAACTACATCATCATTGGCCAATTTGGCTCGGTAAAAAAGTAGATAACTACTTAAAACAAGACTTATCTTCAACAAAAATTATAAATAATATTTTGAACGAATATAATATAATAATCAGACAAGGAGGAATACAAAGAAGAAAACAAAAACTGAAGATGGAAAGAGAAAATCCAACAATCCTTGGCATCGAAAGTACAGCTCTAGATTAATTCTGCTGAGATACTTTTGGAATAGCCATAACAAAAGGACCTAATGTATTGTGCAATTTGAAAAAATCCTTCACAACAGAAAAGGGAGGAATAATTCCTATAGAAGCAGCAAAACATCATGAAGAACACCGAGATGAACTATTAAAAGAAGCTTTAGAAGAAACAAAACTTAAACTAAAAGACATTGATTTTATAGCATATTCAGCAGGTCCAGGACTTGGTCCATGTTTAAGAGCAGGAAAAGAATTTGTAGAAGAATTAAAACTTCCTTTCATAGAAGTAAACCACTGCATTGCTCATCTAGAAGTAACCAAAATTGTAACCAAAGCAAAGGATCCAGTATTATTATACACTTCCGGAGCAAATACTCAAATAATCGCTTACGATGGAGGAAAATACAGAATCTTTGGAGAGACTTTAGATCAAGGAGTAGGTAATTTTTTAGATTCTTTCGCAAGGTATATTGGTCTTGGATTTCCAGGGGGACCAAAAATATCAAAGTTAGCTGATAAGTCTAAAAACTACATAGAACTCCCTTACTCAGTAAAAGGTATGGACATATCATTTACGGGAATGTTAACAAAACTAAAACATCTTTACGATACAAAAAAATACAAAACAGAAGACCTAGCTTATTCACTACAAGAAACAACTTTCGCAATGTTATTGGAAGTCGCAGAAAGAGCAATGGCACACTGCAACAAAAAAGAATTGGCTCTTGGTGGAGGAGTTGCTTGTAATGTTAGATTAAAAGAAATGTCTAAAATAATGTGCAAAGAAAGAGGAGCAAAATGTTTTATTCCAGAAAATGAATTCTTAGTCGACAATGCAGCCATGATTGCACTAACTGGATACCTAATGTACAAAAAAGGAACTAAACCAAAAAAAACTAATCCTAAAATATATCCTTACCAAAGAACAGATCAAGTAACATTATGATACATTTTGTACCACTCAACAAAATTACCTATTCCTTCTTCTATTTCAACTTTTGGAGAAAACCCCAACTTCCCAGCTGAACAAGAAATATCGGCAGAGGATTCAGGAACATCTCCTTGTTGAAGTGGCATAAGATTTTTTTCCGCTTTCTTTCCAAGTTTATTTTCAATACATTCAATAAAATGATTCAATTCAACAGTTTTAGAATTACCTAGGTTAAAAATTTCATAAGGATATTCTTTGTCTAATGATTTCAAAACTCCATCAGCTATATCTCCAACATATGTAAAATCTCTTTTCATCTTTCCAAAATTATACACATCAATAGGCTTTCCATCCAAAATAGCTTTAGTAAACAAAAACAAAGCCATATCCGGTCTGCCCCACGGACCATAAACAGTAAAAAATCTCAATCCAGTCATATTAATTCCAAATAAATGGTGATAAACATAAGCCTTTAATTCATTTGATTTTTTTGTAGCGGCATACAAACTAATTGGATTATCCACATTGTGTTTAACCGATGAAGGCTTTTCTTTATTTCCACCATAAACTGAAGATGAAGAAGCATATACAACTGTTTTCACTTTATGTTTTTTAGCCATTTCAAACATAACTGCCGTGCCATCAATATTATTCTTTAAATAAGTAAATGGCTGTTCAATACTATGTCTCACGCCAGCTTGAGCTCCAAGGTGACAGATTTTATCCACCGAACTCCTAGAAAATATTTCGTCCATCCCTTCAAAATCTGAAAAATCTTGCTTGTAAAATTTAAAATTCTTTTCATTAACAAAAAAATGATCTAATCTTGCTTTCTTTAAATTAACATCATAATAATCATTAAGATTATCAACGCCAATAACTGAATCTCCCCTTTGTAGAAGCGCCTTGGCAACATGACTTCCAATGAAACCGGCCACTCCAGTAACTAAAATATTAGTCATTAATCAAGAGAATAAGTATACTCTTTTTAAAACTAATGAAATTAAAATCTAATAACTCTGTTTTAACCTAATCATTTCGAAATTTGGTTCTATAAAATCAGTTCCATAATTAGCATGTACTCTAAATCCTTCATATACTCTAGCATCCAAAAGTGGCTCATCTCCAGAAATACTAACTCCTGCATCTTCAGCAAGTTTTTTCAATATCTTATTAACATCTTTAGATTTATTAAATTTTAAACCAGTTGGCAGGTTTTTTCTAAACTTATGGTCCACTTTTAAAACAAAATCAAAACAAGTAATTCTAAGGATATCTTTATCTGCAATTAATGAATCAATCAGTCCATACTTCTTCTCGTATCCTTTTTCTATAGGCCTATAATAAAAAACTCCTTCCTTTTGATAGATTCTTTTTTTCAAAGGAGAAAGGTCCATTTTTTTCCGATCATGAATAACTACTTTCGGTTTAACTTTTGGAGCAACAGGTTTCTTTATTTTTGACGGTAAGTAAGGCAACCTTTTCTCAACAACCTCTGGAGCATTAACTTTCAAAACAGAACGATCATAATAGTTGGGATGTGTTACAGGTTTTTCATATTTTATTGGTTCTGGGAAAACTTCAGAAAAATCTACCACATCTTTCTTGATTTTTTTCTTAATCATAACTTGAATAGGAATCTTTAAACTAGTTGGATGTTGCCTCATAGAAACCATCCCAACCTCATTAATAAAACTCTTCAAAAAATTAACTCTTTCATCTCGGATATTATGTTTACGAATGGGTTTAACATTACTTATGTGAGATTCATACATAAAAAAAGTTTTTTTAGATTCCATTATAATTTAGGTATTGGACTTGCATTAACTCTTGGAGGATTTTTCCTCATCTTTTCTTCCATTATAATCAACCCTCTAGCTAACTGCTTATTCTGCTCAATTAATTCATTTATTTTATTATTAAGTTTATTGGCATGCTCAGAATTACCAGAAGATATGTTCTTTGAAGCCTCCTCAAACAAAGAAACCAACTTATCAATTCGTTTAACCAGATTATTATTTGATTCAACTAAATTAATAGACAATTTTTGTAATTGTAAACTACTCGAAATTAACTTGTTTATTTTAGAATCTACCACCATATCACCTCTATTAGATTTGTTCTATTACTATAAAAACTTTACTCTACCTCTTCTAATTTAATTTTTTTCTTGACTTCTTCTTCCAAGTCTAGCTCTTTCAATAATTCCTTGTATCTGTTTCTAATTGTAACCTCTGTAACTCCTGCAACATCTGCAACTTCTCTTTGCGTTCTTTTTTCATTATTCATCAAGGCAGCAACATACAAACTAGCCGCAGCTATTCCTGTTGGTCCCCTTCCAGATGTTAATTCAGCAGCTTGTGCCATCTCTAATATTTCAACAGCTTTACTTTGTGTTTCTGCACTTAATTTCAAAGCACTAGAAAATCTTGGAATATAATCAATCGGGTTACTTGGTAAAATTCTTATTCCCAATTCCCTTGTAATAAATCTATATGTTCTACCTATTTCTTTTTTATCTATTCCAGAAGCATCTGCTAATTCGTCCAAAGTTCTAGGGATTTCATGTCTCCTACATGCAGCATATAATGCTCCAGCAACTACAGACTCCATACTTCTTCCCCTAACTAGTCCTCTCTGAACTGCATTCCTATAAATAGTAGAAGCATCTTCAACAACTGAGTTTGGTAACTTTAAATATGAAGAAACTCTCTTCAGTTCCGCCAAAGCTAACTTCAAATTTCTTTCTATTGCAGTAGAAATTCTATGTTGCCATTTTTGTAATCTAGAAAATCTTTGTTTAGATTTGCCAGATAATTTGAAAATATCAGAACCGCTCCCTATACTTGTACCTAAACCTTGATCAAATTTAGTTGATGTTAGTGGTGCACCCGTTCTTCTTCTCTTAGCAGCCTGATCAGAATCAAATTCTCGCCATTCATGACCAAAATCAATCATTTTTTCTTCAATAACTAAGCCACAATCCTTACAAATAATCTCTCCACGCTCATCTTTAAAAATTAGGTTTATACTTCCACATTCGGGACATTTTTTAACATAATTAGCCATTTTGTTTTCACCACCAATCAAAGGCGTAACAAAGTTTATATAGAAATCTCAACATCCATTTATAAATCTTTCTATTTTCGTGCATTGTTGCATTAAAGGGAGTTTTTATCA
>CAYYFK010000028.1:0-4735 GCA_964471565.1 Candidatus Woesearchaeota archaeon
AAATTCTTGGAGTTCCTTTTTCAGGATTGTAAATTCAGAATTGCTGTATAGTTTTTCTAGGTTTGTGTGTAGCCTTCTTATTGCCTCTATTCTTTTGGCTGTTATGATTTCTTCTGTGTATCCTGTGCTTTCTTCTATGTTTTCATATCCATAGATTGCTATATTGACTATGGTGTCATTTTCTACTAGAATTTTTAAGACCTTGAGTGTGACATATCCTTTGGCTATGTTCCAGATGTCAGATTTTTGATTTGTTTGCGATTCTAAAGCCATGTTGTATTATTTATTAGATGCATAAATCTTTATATAGTTTTCTATCTTGTAGAATGTTACAAATGTTACAAAAAAAAAGGGTGATGTTAAATGGGATTCTTTAAAAATTTAGACAAACATATAAAACAAGGTGTTAAGGCTACCTTTAAACCAATGCCTCAATCAAAGAAAGTTATTGACAAAGAGAAACAGGCTTTCAAACAGATTCTTGATAAGAAGATAAAACAGACTAAAAGGAAAGCAATAGAGATGGAAACCTTGGCTCAGATTAAGAAACAGACTAGGGCAAAAGTCAGGAAAGAGTTTGAGGCAAAGCAGATTAAGAAACAAGCAGAGATTAATTTGAAGAAAGAGGCAAAGCTGAAATTTGATAAGATGTTTAAGGAGTTATAATTAAATGGTTAGAAAAGCCCAGATTACCTTTAAACCAAGGGGAGGGACAACTCAACAATTAGCCTTTAGAAGGTCATTGAATCTCCCAACTTCTACAAGCTTTTATACTGTCACTGTCAATGAAGATAAGGTAAATGAGACAATTAGATTCTATAAGATGGAGGGAGGATTTGCTGTCCATAATATTTTTACCTTTCCTGATACTCAGGAGGGTCCAAGCAAGACTTTTGTCCAACAGGTCCAAGACCAGCCTTTGACTATTTCTGGAGAGAGGGTTTTGGCTGAGGAGTTTGTTTCTAGAAAGGGTATTGCAAGAGCTGAGGCTGACATAAGATTTGGGCAGCAGAAAGTTTTTACTCCAACATTGAGAGGGGTCAAGAGTGATATAACTCCTGAGGAGAGGATTGTTTTTACTGAGGCTATCAGGAAAAGGGATGAGGAGAGGATGGCTCTTGAGACAAGAAGAAAGTTATTAGAGGAGAGGGCTTTTGTTGATATTGAGATTGCTGAGAGCAAATTGAGAGGAGAGGATAAGATTATTGAGCCTAAGATTAAGACTTTCTTGACAACTGGAGGATTTACTCCAAGTATATTCAAGGTTATTCAGAAAGGGACTAGAAGGGATTTGACTCCTGACTTTGAGCCTGGGTTTGAAGTTGGTTTTCCTCAAGATGTTCCTAAGGGTTTGATTACTGAGGTCAAGCCAAAGCCTGGTCTGATTGAGAGATTAGGTATCAAGCCTATTAAGATTGGTTTCTTTGGTCCTGAAAGTAAGCCTTTTTTACCTCCTGTTTTTGAGCCTGTTGATGTTGAAAAGCCTTTCAAGTTGAAAGAGGCTGCTATTGAAAAGCTTGATATTGTTGGGGAGGAGATTGGAAAGTTCTCAAGCAAGTTAGTTCCTGGTATAAGGAAAAGGGATGACCCTAAGGCTGTTGTTCCAGCTGCATTGGGAGGCTTTGCTTTGGGTGTGGGGAGTGGGGTTGTTGGTGTGGGGAGAGCTGTCTTGAGTCCTGTTGAGACAACTAAAGATATTGTTAAAGGAGCTGAGGCTAGTCTTGTTGAGCCTAAGCTTATCCCTAGTAAGATTGTTTCTGGTATTAGCAGAGACCCTTTTGGTGTGGCTGGAGAGGTTTCTGTTCTTGTTGTTGGTCCTAAGCTTGTCAGTCCAAGGAGTGCTTTGTTTCTTGGAGGGATTAAGAAAGTAAAATTCCCAGCATCTCAATTGAATAAGATTGTTAAGGATGCAAGTGCTAGGGTTTTCAAGACCTCTAGGATTCCTATTGAAAAGTTTGTTGTTGATTTGGGAAAGATTGAGAGGACTCAGAAGAGCTTGAGGTTGCAGACTAGAATCAAGGCTTTGGCTGAGGATGTTGTCACTGAGAGAGGTCCTTTAAAGACTCCTAAGACTGTTGAGATTAGCACTGGACTTGACCCTATTGATTTGAAGATTAGGAAAGGGATTCAGGATTTCCTTGGAGAGAAGTTTGCTCAGAGTATCCTTAAACAATCAAAAATAAAGACTGTTGCTATTGATACAAGAGGATTATTGACTGAGAAGGCTATCAAGACATTTACTAAATCAGATAAACTGACTAAAGCTGAGGCTTTGAGGATTGATACTGCTCTTGAAAAGAGATTATTGAGTCCTAAGTTTATAGATGTTGAACTTGCTAAATCACTAGAGGGAGTAAGATTAAGACCTCCTAAAATAGTCAAGAAACCAGTCTTTGATATTAAAAAAATACTTGAGTTTGACAGGAAATTTAGAGTCAAGCCTGTTAAGAAACCTGTCCCTATTGATACTATTATATTTACAAAAGGAGATTTGGCTATAAAAAAAATTATTGATAGGAGTGCTTTGACTGAGAAGGCTATTGATGTTTTCTCTAAAGATATTAAGTTACCTAAGGCTGAGGCTTTGAAGATTGACAGGCTCTTAGAAGAGAGATTACTCAAACCCAAGATTAAAGGTGTCAGTCCTATCAAGACTGCTGTTGTTGATACCAGAGCTTTATTGACTGAGAAAGCCATCAGGACATTTAAGAAATCTAAAAAGCTGACTTTAAAGGAGACCTTGAAGATTGATACTGCTATTGAGAAGTTTGTTGCTAAAAAGATTAGTGTGCCTAAGCAACCTAAAATTAAAGGTCTTGATATGACAAATATTGATAAGCTGACTAAGAAAGCTATCAAGAAGTTTGAGGACCCTAAGACTGTTGAGATTAATTTTGGGATTGATAAGATTGATAGGTCTATCAGGAAAGGTCAGAAGGATTTTTTATTGAAACAAGTTGAGAAGAAAATTACTAAAGAGTTCAAGAAGATTGAAGGTCTTAAGCCTGAGCTTGATGTTCAGGTATCAAAGATAATTGAGAAACAATTTAAATCATTTAGGGAGGCTGCAAGGCAGACTCCAAAAACTAGGTCCCCAAAGTCTCCAAAGACTCAAGATATAATTGGGGACATTTCTGATAAAGTTTTCAAGAAATCTAACAAGAGGATTGAGAGGTTAGAGAGAGACATCAGTGCTGGAGCAGATATTAAAGTTGGGAGAGGAGGGACTGTTGAGGTTGTTAAGGTCAAGCCTCCTAAGACTATCCATGAGCCTCCTATTATTAAGACTGCTGTAACTGAGAGATTGGCTTTGAAATCTCCTAAGCAAGTCCTTAAGTCTCCTAAGCTTTTGTTGAAAACAAGGCTTAGACCTATATTGTTATCTAAGCAGCAGAAGGCTCAGGCTTTCAAACAAATTATTGATTCTAAAGTTGCTTTGGCTCAGGACCAGAGCTTTAAACAGGCTCAGGCTCAAGAGAGCATCATTCTTTCTGATGTTGCTAGTGATGTAGCCAGTGATGTTGCTAGTGATGTAGCCAGTGATGTAAAGAGCATAATTAAGACAGCTGAGGATACTATTCAGAGACCAAGGTCTAGGTTGAAACCTCCTTTAGTTCCTAGGGCTTTCCCTATTGTCAAGAAAAAGAAGGAATTGAAAGAGGCTGTCAAGGATAAGATTAGAGGTTATAATGTTTTTGTGAGGAGCAAGAAAAAGTTTATCAAGGTCAATAAGAAACCTGTGAGCCTGACTGACAGCATGGCTCTTGGGAGCAATGTCGCAGACAATACAGCATCAGCCAGTTTCAAGATTGTTCCGACCAAGAAAAGGATTGACCCTAAGCTTAAGGCTGCTGTTGATTCAAGGCTGTATAAGTTCAGGAGATTCAGGAAGAAAGCAAGGCTTGTATTTGACCCTAAGCTTATCAGGGAGAGAGCTATCTTGAACAAGCCAACTGTGTTTATTGAGAATAATCCTTTTAGGATTGATACAAGAGGAGAGCTTAAAGGGATTACTGCAAGAGCTTTCCTTAAGAAGAACAAGAAAAAACTATTCAGGAAATCAAATAATATATTGAAAGGGGTGTTAAATTAAAAATGAATGTGCATGAAGTATTTAGTCAGCAAGAAATCAACGCTTATGTTAAAGATGGTTATTCTTTGTCTGATATACAAGAGGCTTTAAACAATACTGTTAATGATGAGAAGAGAAAGGCTTTAGGCTCTACTCCAAGCAGTCCAAGTCCAACATCAACAGCAAGTAACAGTATGTTTTCAGGAGCTTATTCTGAGAATCTTATCAAGTATCAGCTTGAGCTTGATGGTTTGCTGGAGAGGATTGAGCATCTTTTGAGGGGAGATGTGATGAGTGTCAAAAATTCTAATATAATCTGGACCAGACAGACAGATAAAAAGAAGATAATTTTCAATGAGGATGGTGTTGGAGAAATAATGAGGATTCTTGCTATGTATCTGAACATCAATACTATACTGAGCAATTATGATGAAAAGACTATTAATGATAAGTGCTTTGACCTTGGTAATGAGCTTAAGGATTTGATTTATATGAAGTATAAGGTCTTTGGATTGGATAGTCATGAGAAAAGGAAATTGTATCCTATAATTGTCAGAGAGGTCATTGATGTTGTTCATAGTGCTTATTTGAGAGCCTTGAATGGAGGGGAGAGGAATAGTCTGAGAGAAGGGAGACAGGTCACTCAGGCTGACAATCCCAATG
>CAYYFK010000029.1:0-4675 GCA_964471565.1 Candidatus Woesearchaeota archaeon
GGCGTTTTTTGGTAATGAATGACTTATGTCAGAAGGTATCTGCTTAGAAGCTTGATCGCCAATATTTTGACAGCCTGAGAATATGATGCTGAAGACAACAAGAACTAAAATAATATTTTGAATTTTCATGAGTTCACCAGTACTATTTTAAAAATCAGATTTATATAGCTTTCGTTATTTAAAAAAATATTAAATTCAGAGCTAATAGACAATTCCTTAAACCATTCTCTTCTTAAGCTCTTCTAACAAGATCAGTGCTTCTTGCATTTTTTCCATTCGTTCTTCGTAACGATTAAGCTTTTGCTTCATCTTTGATAGTTCATCATCGTAATTCGCTTTTGCTCCTTCGATTTGATACGCACCACTTTCTCGCACATAGATTTTTGCCTCTTTACTATCAAAACTCCAACCATATCTTTCACAAAGAGCAAATAAGTTACCATTAAGAGTTTTAGCGTAATACGTTGCAGAACTGTGACGGAAATGATGTGGGCTAAGCTTCTTCCCAAGAACTTCTTTAGATTTAGCACTCAAGGTATTTCTTACAGTCTCATATCTGAAATCGAAAAGTAAATCATCATCTGCCTTTGCTAAGTAATAAGTGCTTTTCATTAACTCTTTAACTTGTTCTGTGAACAGATTAATAGGAACTTTTCGAGGAGTGGTTTTACTGTTATTGCATTTTATCCAGAAACACTTCTTCTCGCCATCAAATTGCTCAAAAGTCAAATCCTTCTTTTTGACCGATAACATCTCACCAATACGAAAACCGCTATCAAAAAGCAATAAAGTAATCATTCGATGTTCAATATTTCTAAAACTACCGCTCAAACGAATGCATTCATCCATTGAGATAATATCTTTTTGCTTTGGCAACTCATCTTTTCTAATTCTGGACTTAATCCAAGAAACTTTCTTTGGATAAAATTCGTTTTCACCTTCATACCACTTGTAGAATTGACGTAGAAATTTCTTGAAATCAGATTTAGTGATTCCACTATAATTATCACCATTAAGTTTGGTTATTTTATTATCATTAAGCTCGTAAATAAACTCTTCAATACTTTCTCGAGTTGCAGACTCATAGTCTCCCAAATGTCTTTTTACAGCTTTATAAACAAATTTAAGCTTCCCAATTCGTAAATCAGAAACCCCTTCATTAAGCATATGCCTTCTAAATTTCTCCCATAGTTCATCCATTTTTCCTTGTCATTGAACAAGCTAAAGGGATTTATAAGAGAGAACCACCTTTTTCTGCTCAAAAAAAGGGTATGCGCCCCGAAACCCTTGGCAATCATGCACTAACGGAGGGGGCTCTCTTATTTCTAAAGTGTGTTTTTCGAAGGTTTCAAGGCCTCTACTCAACGTTTAGCATTTCAAGTTCAACTCCCCTGTTGGGCTGCGAACCTTTGGTTTAAATCCCTCCTTTAAGAAATTAAAAATAGATCCATTTGATTTACAGCCAATTTTAAATCCGGTCGATTTTATAGCATTTAATGGAATGAATAAAGATAACATCCAAGAGATTACACTTGTTTCTGAAAAAATAGACAATCCCATAATAAATGACTTAAGAAAACAAACCAACAAACTAGTATCTAAAAAACATTATGATTGGCAGGTAGCCAGGCTAAACGAAAAAGGGGGCCTATCATTAGAATAATAATTGTAATTGTTTGGGATGAAAATTCTAAAGGAAGATAAAAAAGAAATAATTATTAACTTTACTAATTATACAAAAAAATGGAAAAACCGCAAAAAACATGCAAGAAATGCTCAAAAGAGTATGACGAAAAATTTACATACTGTCCAAATTGTGGCAAGAAATGGATAGAAAAGAGAAAAGACAATGGAGATAAACCAATACCTTTAGAAGAATATACTCCAATTAACATGTTTGCAATGCTCAAAAACAAATATCCGGGGCGTATGTTATTCATACAGAATGGGATGTTCTACGAATTATTTGGGGATGATGCGAAAGAGGGCCAAAGGTTATTTGGGTGGAGGATGATTGAAAAGTGCGGGACGGATTTTACAGGGGTTCCCCATTGGGCATATAGATTCAAAGAAAAACTAAAATCTTTAAATAAACCCTATGTAATTGTGGAGTCATTTGTTGAAGATGGTTATCTAAAAAGAGAAGTTGTAGAAGTATATCCTTAGCGACCATCTAAATAATCTATTCCTCTTTTGGTAATTCTTAATCTGCCTTCAATAGTAACATGAACTAATTCATCAGAAATTAGTTTATTTAATTCTTCTTCTATCTCAGAACGTTCTATATCCGATAATAATCCGTATGAATTTAATTTAAACTTCCACTTAGAAGAAGAATGATATAAGCTTCCCTTTAGTATATCAATAAAATTTTTATTAGGGATTATCTTGTCAAGGGCAATACATTTTAAAATAGTCTCATGCAATTCGTCTTTTTCTCCATAAATATCACAATTTTCTAATTCTCCTATTTCTTCATCCTTGGCATAGTTTTTATTTACCTCCATAGGAATTTTATTAATAAATTCGTAATTAATGCAATTTGAGCACATTTCGCAGTTATTTTTTAGATTTTTTTCATCGAAATAAGACAGTACCCCCTTACGTATACACTCTTTAGAATTTAAACAAGCAACCAATTCATCTACTTTTTTATGATTACTCTCTAAAATTTTCTGGAATAAATCTACTAGTGGATCGATTTTAAAAGAGTCTAATTTTGAGGAAATCATTATTAAATCTTTATTTTTTTCATCCATAACTCTTATATGGCCCTTATCTGAAAGATATCTAAAAATTTCAAGTATTCTAAAATAATTTAATTTTGTTTCTTCTATTAATACTTCAAGATTTACACGGAATTTTATGTGTTTAAAATATTCTGAAAGGAGAATAGTTTTTACATCTTCTTTGTATTTATTTTCAACTAAGTCTACAATCCTTTCCGGGGATTTATTAAATATAACTTTTAGATTGTGTAAAACTTTAGAGTAAGTTTTTATCACTCCCGCCGCTTCCAGTCTATGTAATATTAGCTTAACTGGAGTTTCCTTTATGTCTGTTTGATATTCTAAGCTTTTTGGATTTGCGAAAATTTGCTTATTTGGTTTATTTTTTAAGTATTCTATCAAATCCTCTATTCTTTGTTTATTGGGCCAGTTGGAAGATATTATAGATTTCATGCGACTTATATCTCCTTCGGTATAAAGCAAAATACAATTAGATTTTTCACCATCTCTCCCTGCCCTTCCAACCTCTTGATAATAATTTTCTACCGATTGAGGGAGATTGTAGTGAATGACATTACGTATATCTTCTTTGTCAATTCCCATCCCAAAGGCCAGCGTGGCCACGATAATATCGCACTTTCCTTGCATAAAAATATCTTGGATTTTCTCCTTTTCCTCAGGCTCCAATCCTCCATGATAATATGTGCTCTTAATCCCATGTTGATTTAAAAAACGGGATATATTTTCCGATAAATCCTGGGTCATAGTATAAATAATTGTTGGACCATTCAATTCCCTTACCAATTTTAATAAAAAAACTTCCTTATTTACATCATCTGGAACATTATGCACAACCAAATAAAGTAAAGGCCGATCAAAACTTGATTTAATAACTTTAAAATTATTATCCAACTGAAATATAATGTCTTTCTGAACTACTTTTGTGGCAGTTGCAGTAAGTGCCAAAACCGGGGGGGATCCCAGGTTTTCAATTATTCTTGACAATTTCAAATAATCTGGTCTGAAATTGTGTCCCCAAGTTGAGATGCAGTGGGACTCATCAATTGTAATCAAATTTACCTTAGATTTTTTTATTATATTCTGTATTCTTTCCGATTGTAATGATTCTGGAGCGATGTATAGTAATTTTACTTTGTTATTTTCTATTAACTTCATTATTTCTTCTCTTACATTATTCTCCACTTGATAATTAATAAAAAAAGCAGAATAAATTTTCTTTTCAACTAAACTATCTACTTGGTCCTTCATAAGGGAGATTAGGGGACTAACCACAATAGTTATTCCATCTCTCATCAACGCAGGTATTTGATAACATGCAGATTTCCCCCCACCCGTAGGCAATATCCCCAAGATATTTTCTTTTTCTAAAACTGCCTTTATTATTTTATCTTGGCCATTTTGTTTAAGTCCATAAAACCCAAATACATTTTTAGCAATCTCTAATTGGTCTAATTCCGAAAAGTCTGACTTATCTTGTTTAACTTTTTCTACTTGCGCCAATATTTTATCATTGATTGACATTTGTTTACTCTTAACTTTACTGGAATTCATTTTTATCAAAATTCACTGCCTTCACTTATTTAACCAATCTCCATCCAACTCTTCCAAAACACTAACCATAACCAAAGGAAACATTACAGAAACATCACCAATTACAGTAACAGCATCCGAATCATCTTTTATCTTACCCCAACTTTTAGCTTCATTAGTCGAAGCACCAGACATCGAACCACTAGAACTAGAAGCAGTTGTCATATAAACAGCATAATCCAATCCACCATTCAATAAACAAGCCAAAATAGCATGATGCTTACTAATACTCCCACCTAAAGATATCAAACCTTTCTTCTCATCCTGCGAAGTACTAAATAATATATTACTAAAATCCTTAACCACATCAACTACAAAATCAGAATGCTCCTGCT
>CAYYFK010000030.1:0-4608 GCA_964471565.1 Candidatus Woesearchaeota archaeon
GGAAATGTCTTCTGCTAATCCTGGAGAAACTGTTGCAAAACTTATTTTGTTTTTGGATAAATATCCATCGCTATCTAAACTGCCCCTTATGAATCCTTTCATAAATTCAACTGAATGTTTTTTGTTTCTTAACTCTATTGAGTAAGTTTTTTTATTAGATTTATCCCAGTTTAAATATTTATTTACTAATTTATAGATAATTTTTGAATAATATGTTAAAGCAATTACATTTTTTCTATCAATTACCATTGGTTTTTTGTTAAATAATTCTAGAAGCACATTTTTTATTAATAAATTGGTATACTCTTTTTCCTTTTTTTTATTAAAAAATAAAAATATTCTATACTTGTAATCTTTGGTTTTGTCAAGATATCCGTCTCCTGCGAATAAACCCAAGAATTCTCCCAACAACTTTTCATCTTTATTTATTTTTTCTATTCTTTTGGTGGTAAGTCCTTTTCTTTTTCTGAAATGGTAATATATGGTTGTTTTGCTTTTGTTTAGTTCTTTATGGATTTTATTTAGTGAATTTCCTTTTTCTATTAGTACATTTATTTTTTTTAATTCTGAATTCGTTAATCTTTTCATGTGATTATAGGGTTTTTATACTATTTAAATCTGTTGTCCGGGTTTGAATTACTTTTTTAAGTAGATTATTTTTCCAAAATTCATGAAGAAATTACTTACTGCAGCGGCCTTATTACTTGTTTTGGCTGGAAATAGTAATGCGGATTTAGAAAAGAGAGTTGGGAGTGTTGATTCTGATAGATTAATTGAATTGGTTGGAAAACCTAGCGAAGGCAATGTTTTAGAAAAAGTAAATGGTTTGTTTTTTAGAAATCACGAACCAGTTTCTATTAGGATTGATAGAGAAACTTTGGAAGAGTATTTTTCTCATACTGATAATGAAAATGCTTTGAGAACTGCCAGTCAAATACTGAAGAATTTTGAGTATATTGAAGTTGATTCTAGTGTTGGGGGCGGAATTTCTATTGGAATGGGGGGAACTCTTGAAGCGGTTGTTAATCATGATGGAAAAGATTTGGCTTGTGAGGTTGGTTCTTCCCCAGAATACAAATCTACTATTATCTCTAAGTTTATTTATGATTTTGGGGATAGTTGTGTGACTACATATGCCTTTAGAATTGATGAAGGACATATGAAATTAGATATTTTAAACTGGGGTGTTGATTTTTTGGCTTTTTTAGGGATTGATAGAGCGAAAGTCCCTGAGATTGAAAAGGCAGATTATGCAATTTCTTTGAATGGAGAGTATTATGCTTTATTTGATGAAAAAGGAGAAAGGCTTGGAAGAATATTTGATAATGAAAATAATAAGTATAAAAGAGATAAATTAGACAAAATTTATCAGAGTGTCTATGATTTGGGAGTAGAGAACGTAAGGGGCAACATAGTTAATCTTAAATAGTCTTTAAAGTGGTTAATTATTGGAGGATTCCAAATGAAATTATTGATAATTGCTGGAATTGTGCTTTTAATGGCTTTTTCTGTGGTTGCTTATGAACCATACGATCAGAACGGTGTTTATTTCAATTCTAATCCAGGTAAGCCCACACTTACTAGCGGACAAACAGTTGAACCAAATCCTGAAGAGATCACGGTAACTCATAACTCTAAGCCTAGTTATCGTGCATCTGTTGATGAAGTAAACAGTGGATATAATAAATGTATTTTTGAGAGTAGGATGATCTATTTTCTTTTTGACGGCAAGGAATACATACTTAGAACTGAAAGCTTTTACAAGGATGAAGTGAATATAAAGATAACTAATTTGGGTGAAATTACTTTGTTATTGGGGGATGAAGTTGAGCTTGATATCAATAAAGACGGAATTAATGATATCTTGGTTAGATTAGATGGAGAATATTGTGCTGAAGATAAAGTTAATATTTTTCTTAAGTACTTGACTGCTGAATCTCTTGAAAGAGTTGTTGAAGAAGAAGTTGTAGAGCCTAAGATCGTTGAAGAAAAGCCAAGCGTAGAAAAACCAGAAAGCAAAAACGAGAAGCCTGCTGTTCAAAGTGAAAGCAAAGAACCAGAGAATAAATTGACTGGATTTGTTGTAGCAGAAGAACAAGAGGAATTCGGAATTGGCACTTTTTTCAAAAAGCTTTTTTCAAAATTTTAATTTTTCTTTTTTTCTTTAGAAAAACTTAAATAGTTCTTTTTAGATTTTAGTTTTATGAAAAGAAGAGGTATTAGTCCTTTAATTGCTACAACTATGCTAGTTGGAATGACTGTTGTTATTGCTGTAGTTGTTTTTGGATTTGGACATAATATTTTGTATAGTGTTCAACAAGACCAAGAAGTTAATTTGAAAGAGGCGGGATTGGTTTATTATGATTCTTATTTCAAAGATGCTGATTGTGATGGGGGAAAGGATAGTTGCTATAGGCTGTTATTTGTGAATGAGGAGAACTTTCCTTTAAGATTTAATATTGTTACACATACTGAAGGAGGGATGCATCTTAGTGAATCTGAAGATTATTTGTTAGACCCTTTTGAGCAGAAAATCTTTGTTATTATTTTTCCAAGTAAATTGGGTGATGCCAATTATGCAGAGGTTAATGCTTTTGTTGTGGAATAATAAGCTTTATTAATTAATTATTTCTGTTCTTTTTGTGGGCTCGTAGCTCAGCTTGGATAGTAGCGCTTCCCTCCTAAGGAAGAGGTCGAGGGTTCAAATCCCTCCGGGCCCGCTTAAACTTTTACAGCAATTCTACCGTCTTTCATAATTCTTACCTTTCCACCCGATTCTGAAACTACAATTGCTATCGCATCTGTTTCTTTTGTTATGGCTGCACATGATCTATGTTTTGTTCCGAATCCACTAGGAAATTCTAGATCTGATGTATTGATATCTAAATAAGTTCCTGCGCTGATTATATGCCCTTCAGTATCAATTATAAATACCCCGTCTAATTGGGAGAATTCCTTTATTGTTTCTTTTATAGATAGGTCAGTTATTTTTATTTTTTCATTTAGATTTTGGAATGGATTTATGATTAATTGTTTAAGATACTTGTTTAATTCAGATATTTCTCCTATAATAAATCCGGTGCCTATCCTTCTCCCTTCTCTTCCTTCATGAGATATTTCTAGAGCTATGTCTAGTACTGCCTCTATTATTTCTGGAGAGATCTTCTCAGAAATATTTTGTTTACCTATTTTGAAAAAAACTTCATCTACATCAAATATGAAAAGTACTCCCTTGTATCCTGTACCCATGCTCCCGTCTTCTATACAGACTACCTTTTCACCTTTTTTTATGTAATCTTTAGTTATGGCTTCCATTAATATCTCTTTTACTGGAACTATTGAACCAGTTTCTAATTTTTTTATTTTTGTTTTGTATTCTATTTTTTTGAATACCTTTGGTTGAACTTTTTTGAAAATTGTTACTTTTATACTAAGATCTTCGTTTTCTTCATATTCTTCTTTCTGTAGTTTTTCTATAGATATTATCCCATCCGCATTTATTTCTCTGGCTATCTTTGTAGCTGCTGCTCCGATAGATTGCTCTATAAGGTTCATTTATGTCTAAGTAGTGGAGATTTATTAAAAAGAATTTCTATAGTTTAGCTACTATATCCTTGTTTTTGTCTAATGCGTCGACTAAAGTTTTGCCTAGTTGTGACTTTTTGTGAATTTGTATCTTTGATTTGTTTGAAGCTATTGCAGAAAATAAAAATTGATCATCAAGTGTAAATTCTATTGATTTTTTTACTATACTTTTTGGAAATTTAAATACAATATATTTTGAGGTTTCTGAGGCATCGAAAGTTAGAGTTTCTTGTTTTTTTAATTTTGGCTTTACTGTTAATTTTATCCCTACCTTTTTTTCTATATTCTCAATTCTTTTTCCTTTTGTTCCTATGATTTGAGCTATATCTTTTTCTGGGATAAAGATATTTGCCCTATTTGAAGAAACTATTTCTACTTCTGCATCTTTTGAATATTGCCTTATTTCTTTTAATAATTGTTTTTCTGCTAATTTTTGAGATGGCGATTTTGTATCTTCTACGGGGATTATTACTGTTTCTTCACCGTAACTGTAAATTTCATATCTTAATGTATTTTGGAAAAAATCAAAGACTTCTATTACTGGTCTGGCTAGATCTGCTTCTGTCATCCCAGTTGGAACCTTTACTGACATTTTTAGAGTTAAGACTTCTGATACTTTTCCTGAATCCATTTGAATTATTGTATCTATTATTGAAGGAATTAATCCCGTATCTGTTCTACCAATAAATCTCTGAACTGCGTCTATGGCTGTAGCTGAATGGATTACTCCTAAACATTCTGAACCGGCTAATCTTAAATCCATAAATAGCTTGAAATCTGGAGTGTCTCTTATTTCGTCGAATATTAAATTATCCGGTCTTGAGAGGAATAATATATCATGTATCTCTTCAGATGTTGAGAAATTTTTCGAATATTGAGTTATTCTTTCATTTAGTTGCAAGTCTCTTGGTGATTCCACTGTTTTTGTAATTTTATCATTCTTTGAATAAAATTCTCCTATTGCTTGAGCTAGAGTTGATTTTCCTGAACCCGTTTCTCCGGCAATTAGAACTCCTCTTGCTT
>CAYYFK010000031.1:0-4527 GCA_964471565.1 Candidatus Woesearchaeota archaeon
ATTCCTTTCTTCCACTTCAAATCTTTAACAAATTCCATTAAAAAAGAAGAAAATAGCTAACTTTTAAAACTACCCAAATAAACACCAAAATCTTTATATATCAGAACTATATCATTAAGATATCATGAACACGCAAATACATGTAAGAGTTCCAAAAGAACTATTAAGCCAAGTAAAAGAATTCTCAGAATCAAAAGGTTACTCTAGTGAACAAGAATATTTCAGAACAGCCTTAAGAGAAAAAATAGAAGAAGACAAAAAAAAAGAAGCACTAATTAAATTAAAGGAATTTTATGGATCTTCTCCAGGACTTAAACAATTAACAAAAAAAGAAAAGGAAAAAATAGCAAGAAGCCTATAAAGATTCTGGTAAAACAACCGGTACTAAATCTGGAAAATCCTTCACATTTCTAGTAATTAAATAGTCAGCATTTACTTTTCTTGCCAAAACAGAGTGTAAACAATCAGAATAAGGCAATCTAAGTTTCTTAGACATTTTTTCTGCAAGAAGTTTATCTTCACTAGTAGTTTTTACTCTAATTATATTATCTCCAATCCAAATAATAATACTCTCTATCTCTTCTTCTTTAGCTCCAAATTCCAGTTCTTTTAACAACAAATCAGAAAAAATAATTTTATTCTCTTCCTTTATCATTCGCCTAAAAAACTCATAAGCCATCAAACCTAAATCCCTAAATCTATCTTTTCTTTTAGCAAAATAATCAATAAAAACATTTGTATCCACGTAAACTCTCATAATAAAAAACAGCAATTTTCATTTAAAAACCTTATTTGTGTACTTGACAACATACTTTAATTAAAAAAGAAGAAACTAATCTTCATCAGAAAAACGAAGCTCATCTTCCCTTTCTTCTATTAATGCTTCCAACTGTTCAACCCCAATTGGAATATCCATCCCATCAAGAACCCCAGGTAACTTACTAGCAGGAAGCCAATATTTAGTTCGATGATTCCCGGGCAGATTTAGGTCGGCCTTATCTACCGTCAATCCTTCTCTTTTAGCATAAGCTAAAATATCCCGATATTCATGGTGTCCTAAGCCCGCTTCACGTAAAGCATTTCCAATACTTTGAAAGTCATAAGCTCTCTCCCCTAAAACCTTCTTTATCTTTGCTTGGGTTACTTCAAATCTCATAAAAATAGAAAAAATTAACCATTTTTAAAACTTCCCAAAAACAAAATACTTTTAACTAAAAACAAAATCCCACTTCTATGAAACAAATCTATTTCGCCACATCAAACCCGGGAAAAGTAAAAACACTAAACGGTGGTCTAATAGAATATGGAATAGAAGCTACTCAAGCAAATTTAGAATTAAGAGAACCGAGTGACGAAGTACCGAGAACAATGCAAGCAGTACAAGCATTACTAAAAACACACCACAATCCAGACCTACTAAGGGGAATAGCTAAATCAAAAGTATTAACCGCTTATGGACACTTAAAAGAACCTTGTATAGCTCTAGATGCAGGATTCTACATTCATTCTCTAAACGGTTTCCCCGGAGCCTTTGTTAATGTCGCCCTAAAAACAGAAGAGTTTGGCATCGAAGGAATCTTAAGAGAACTAGAAGGAAAATCTAGAGAATGTGAATTCATAAATTGCTTAGCATACCTAGATGATTCTTTATCTGAACCAGTTCTTTTTGAATCTCACGTACCAGGAAAACTATCTGAAGAACGAAGGGGAGAAAAAAGAGATTATCATTGGAGCGAATTATTTTTCGTTTTTATTCCCCAAGGTTATGAAAAAACACTAGCCGAAATGACACCAGAAGAGTTTCAAGAATTTAGAAAAGAAAGACTTGATGAACCCTTCTCTATAAAATTTGCTAAATGGTTTTCTCAAAGAAAATAACTAACTTTTAAGAGTTTTCCTCACCACAACAATATGTTGCCATTATTAAACATTCTGCTCCTTCTGGACAGTCATAAGTACCGCACTCATAATAAACTCCAGAGCAACATCTTTCCTCACAAGCATCGGGAAGATGACAAATTTCTCCATCAATTAAACACCCACTACAATCTGGAACACATTTATTGTCTATACACCTAACATTAGAACAATATCCGCACATATATTCACAATTACTTGGAAAAGATCCAATTAGATCTTTTATTCTTTCTACCTCATTTACATTTACATAATTATAACACCCAAAAGGACATTTCATTCCAGCATTAACACAATCCTCAGCCACATCACAATAATTGGCCTCTTCAATTTCACCTTTAATATAATTTTCAGACAGTTTAGGAGAAATAATAAAATATAGCGCCAAAACTAAAATAACAACAATAACCCAAACCCACCATTTCTTAAGTATGTTCATTTTTTACTTCTCCTCAATAGATAAATTATTCCAACCAAAATACCTAAAATAACTGCGACTGGAATTATTAAATAAAAAAAAGGATAGAAGTTAATGGCTGTAATCCTATTCCTCAACGTATCTGGCTTACACTGTGGCTGTCCAAAAGCTCCTCCCTTTATATGGGACATAAGACCTTCACAACATTCCTCAAAATGGAAAACAAATTTACCTTCCTCAACACAAGGAAATTCTTTTAGATATTCAGCGCCACAATCACCATTAAAAAAATCCATTATATCACAAGAGTTTCCATCATCAAAAATACACAATCTATTTCCCTCATCAACTGCATACCCTTGATGTTCACAAAATGGTCCCGTAGAATCCATAGCAGCAAAAGAAAATAACGACAAAAGAACCACAAAAATAGGAAGTAGTATTAATTTCCTAGAATAAACTCATAATTATCACTAAATGGAATTATTAAAATGAAATTACTTTTTATTGATGAATCAAAGAAAGAAAGCAGTAAACTAAATAGATATTTTTTCTGTCAGGTTGGTTTGATGGTAGACAAAGAAAAACTTCTTTTAATTGAAAAAGGAATTGAAAAGATAAAAGAAAAGTATGAAATTGTTTCATTAAAACACATAAGGGGGAATATCTCAAGAGAAAAAAGATTACTAATAACTACAGAACTTAGCGATTTATTAAAAAAACATGATGCAAAAGTTCTTTCTACAATTCTTGGAAATGTGGCTATGAAACAAATTAATCATATCAGCGATTCATATTATGAAGCTCTTAATTTTCTTATTGAAAGATTTTTTATAAATTTGAACAAGGAGAAAAAAACAGGTCTAATAATACATGATATAATAGATAATAATATTGAATGTAAACTACGAACAAAAATACATAAATTATTAGCTAAAGAGAATTTCAAGTTAGGTAAAATTGATGAACCATTTATTAACAGAATATATCCCATAATTACTTTTGCTCAAGATGATCACTCAAATATTTTACAAGCATCAGATTTAATTGCAACTTCATTACAATACTCTGTTCGCAAAGCATGTCCAAATCTTAAAAAATTGAAATTTAAAGTGTCAGAATTGCCAAAAACAAATGATTATTTGGCTAAATATTGGGATTTATTTGTAAAAGATAAAAACGGCTCAGTCGATGGATTAGGATTAAAGGTGTGGTGGTAAAAAAGATTTGAGTGAAAAATATCAAATCCACTTACATAACAAATCAAAGAGTGATTGAATTTGACAGAAAAAAAGAAAAAAGCAGATTTTGTTTATAGTCATAGTGGATCTTTCAAACCACTTGATGGAGAAATGAGATTGGAGCTTGAAAAACACAAATATCTAAAAGGTGTTCTCCCAAGAATTGAATCACTGAAAAATGAAATTGAACAAGATATTAATGAAGATGTAAATAAGAAAGAAGTATTTGAATTTTTAAAAAATTCTAGAAGTAACTACAAAAATATTACTTTTGAACATGAAGATGGTGAAATTTACCCTAAAGAAATTGAACCTCCTCAAATAACTTATATTCCTCCAGCTGAGCCTCATATAATAATAACTGATTGGTATGAAAATGACTATGATTGGTATAAGATGCGAGAAATCATCGAGTCTTTTGCAGAAGAATCCTTTTTATGTTATGAAATGGGTCTTTGGTACTCATCACTTGCTTCAGCAATTAATTGCTGTGAATACGCACTAAAATATGAAGTTCTAAGAAAGAGATTTAAAATTGATAAATTTGAAGCTGAGAAATTGAGTCTTGATAAGAAATTTAGCCTTGGTTCATTCACATTTAACAAAAAATATTTAGATGAAATTAACTTAGAAGAATTACATGATAAAATCAAATACCTAAATGATATTAGAATTTCATTATACCATTTTAGTCCAGAAAAGAATAAAAAAATAAGCTCTCAAGGAGAAATTGATGTTGAGAGACATTCCCCACTTTCAGATGAATTTGGAGTGCCAGTTATCGCATACAGAGTTTATAGTATAATGAAAAAACTTCTTAGTAAACTGTATAATAGAAATAAAGCTATTAAATTCTTTGAAGAGGGGATTTCAGAATGGATAACTATGAGAAGGCTAAAAAAAGAGGATCTGAAAAAATGAAATTCTTAGATAAATTATTCAATTTCTACT
>CAYYFK010000032.1:0-4508 GCA_964471565.1 Candidatus Woesearchaeota archaeon
AACCATAAAAGAGTTGCGAAGGATGAAGCAAACTAGACTTCAATTCAGGATGCCCTTGACAACCAACAAAAAAAGGGTGATCTTTTAGTTCTATATATTCAACTAATCTTTCATCAGGAGACATTCCAGAAAAAACCAAACCTCCATTTTCCAATATCTCCAAATATTCTGGATTTACTTCATATCTATGTCTGTGCCTCTCAGAAACACTCTCCGACCCATACAAACCAAAAACCTTAGTATTTCTTTTCAATATAGCAGGACAAGCACCCAACCTCATAGTTCCACCTTTCTCAGAAACACTTCTCTGTTCTGGTAAAATATCAATTACTGGATATTCTGTTTTTTCATCTATTTCAGTACTATTTGAATTTTTCAAATCACAAACATTCCTAGCAAATTCAACCGTAGCTAACTGCAACCCATAGCATATCCCTAAAAAAGGAATCTTATTTTCACGACAATACCTTATAATCTTAATTTTCCCTTCTGCCCCTCTCTTTCCAAATCCTCCAGGAACTATTACTCCATCAATATTTTCAAGAACTTTTTTAACATCTTTAAGACCAGAAGTTTCAATAAAAGATATTTCTACTTTACAACTAAGATGAGCATCAGAATGTTTTAAAGCCTCAACAACACTTGCATAAGAATCTTCTAACTTCATATATTTTCCACAAATAGCTATTCGAACAAGTTTACCTTTTCCAATATTTTCAACAAGAGTCTTCCATTTTCTTAAATCAGAACTAACTTTCATCTTAAGTCTATCTTTAATTATTTTCAAGATGCCTTCCTTCTCAAAAACTAAAGGAATTTTATAAACACAATCTACATCAACTCCGGAGATTACAGCTTCTTTTTTTACATCACAATAAGTAGCAACTTTTTCTTTTATATGGCCAGTAAGCGGCCTAGAACATCTTCCAATTATCAAGTCAGGAATTATTCCTCTTTGTCTTAAAAGATTCACACTCTGCTGAGTAGGTTTGGTCTTCTGTTCCTTAACCCCAAAAGGAAGAGGAACAAAGGTTAAATGAGAATACATAATATTGTCTTCACCAACATGGTTTTTTAATTGTCTAGCCGCTTCAAGGTAAAGTTCATTTTCTATATCTCCAACAGTTCCACCAATTTCTAAAAGAACAATGTCTGCTTTTTCTCTTTCAGCAACACTAAGCCACCAATCTTTTATCAAATTAGTAACATGCGGAACATATTGAACAGTCTTCCCAAGATAATCTCCTTTCCTCTCTTTTTTTCTAATAATATCAAAAACCTTCCCCATAGTAAGATTCCACTCTGATTTACAATTTATATTAAGAAATCTTTCATAATGACCAAAGTCCATGTCAACTTCTCCACCGTCCTCAAGAACAAAAACTTCTCCATGCTCTATGGGATTCATAGTTCCAGGATCAACATTCAAATAACCATCACACTTAAGAGAAATAATCTTATATTTTTTAGATAATAATGCACCAACACTTACAGAGGCAATTCCTTTTCCCAAACCTGAGATAACACCTCCAGAAAAAACTAGCCATTTGGTAACCATAGAAGTAGGATATTAATGTGACTTAAAAAGTTATATTTACTTGATGATATATTGTAAAAGCTTAGGTTAATCTTCAACCAAACCCAATTCATCTACCTTCTCTATCATCCTGCTTTCAATACCAATTAATCTCGTACAATTAGAATTTGACCATTCTCCTTCTCTTCTCTTTTGAACAGCCACCGGGATCAAAGGTGTATCAGAATGTTTACAAAAAGAATAATACATAGAAAATCCCTCTTCTAGTTCTTGTACAGAATCATAAGATTGATATGGTGAGAACTCTTTTCTAGATTCATTAAGAAATCCAACTGCATAAGTATGGTCTTCCTTTAACCTAGGCAATAAAGGTATTGGTGATCCAGCTCCCATCGTAAAAATAAGGAACTCTAAATGCTTTAAAAAACTAACTAAAAAGCCTCAGGAGGGAGTTGAACCCCCGACCTCAGGTTTACAAAACCCGCGCTCTACCAACTGAGCTACTGAGGCATAAAAAATAAAGCAAACTGATTCTTTAAAAAATTAACTATTTATCTTGTCAGCTTGCCATAGACCAGAACAGGATTTATAAATGCAATTCATTACATCTGCATATACCTATATGGAAAAAAGAACTTAGATCTCTGGATGTCCACAATAAGCTTCAAGAATATAAGACAACTAACAAAATACCAGATCTATAAAAAACAAGGATATTGCCCACCAAAAACGACACTAAAAGAAAGGAAACAAATGCTCAAACCTTTCTAAACATAACAATTTCCAAAGAACCAACAGGATATACCTTTTTCATTTGTTCCTTGATTTTTTTCTGGAAACTATAATTAATAATAGAATCTAACGTAGCTGTAAAGTTGGCTTTCTTAACTGTTTCACTTAAAAAACTATCAAGCTCAGCTCTAACTTTTGCCGAAACTCCACCAGTAATTTTTCTTCTAGTAACCAAAACTAATTTCAAAACAACATCAGAATTGTCTTTAGTTTTCAAATTTAAAGACTTGAAAATTTTAGTTTTACCTTTCTTAACAACTCTTCTTGCAAAACTATTCAAAACAAAGTAACCAACAGGCTCACATACACCACTTCCTTCAATAACTTCTTTTACTCGAAAAACAATTTTTATAGCGAAATTCTTACCCCTATTCAGATTAGATAAACTTGTAATAATTTTTCTTCCAACTAAATCTTGAGAATCAACAACAAAACTTTCCCCCAACTCTCCACCACCAAACTCTTTAGGGGCCAATAAACTTACCCATTTTTTCTTTTTCTTTTTAATGGTAACATTAGTACTTCTAATGATTTTCTTCTTTTTTTCCTTTTTATTTCCTTTTTTATCTTTAGCCATTTTATCCTACTAACAACCTAGCTTTATCTTTATCAAATACCCAATCTTTTGGTAACCTACCTTTTTTCTTATAATATTTAACTAATCTATTAATTTTACTCTCTGTCAATCTTATTCCTCTTTTAGCAGGCATATCTTGTTTATTTGACTCAAAATGTTTAATTAACTGTATATCTTTTTTAATTAATGAATTCAAATCTTCTGGCAACTCTGCCTCCAATTTATTCTTTTCTAGAATTTTACTAATACTCTTTTTAGTTATAATCTTAATATCTGGAACACCATATGAATCTCTTAAAGTCAAACCAATTTGAGACTTAGTTAGTCCAGTTTTAGCTAATTTCAAAACTAAACTTTCTGCTTCTTTAGCGTCATACTTCATCCACGTTTTCTTTTTCTTATCAACGGGTCTAGTACTTCCACTCTTTCCTTTTCTTCTTGAATACATACGTGCCATTTTTTAATAAACCCAGAACTAATCTTCCGGGTATAAGTAAGCCAAAACCGACTTATCCTTAACAAAGAGAGAAAATTAACTATTTATAAATGTTTTGAAAAAAGAAAGAAAAAAGATTATAAAAGTTTATAGACCAAATCTCCGGGTCTAACCTTATCTTTAACTTTGATACCTGCAGATTTCCCAGGACCCACTTCTTGAACATCTTTTCCTTCTATCTGCATAGAGTCAACTTCCTGTTCAAAATCAGTTGTTGTCCCCTTTATACGGATCTTGTCGCCCAATACTAAGTTATCATCACTTAACTCAATCGCTGCTACTCCAATCTTACTAAAAAAACTGAAAACCTTTCCGATTTGTTTTTCTTCCGTCATTTTAAAACCTCAAAATAATAAAAGGAGATAAGATATATAAGCTTTATGAAAACCGATTAAAGACTATCTTCAATCGTTTTATGTGGCCACTCTGGAGAAAAACCATAATGTTTCTCAAACTCTTCCGTATACAAAGGTTCATTTTGTTCTACCATATCACCATTAGCTTCAAAGGTGGATAATACATATTTCCTTCTCATAGTATTTCTATCTATAGTAACTATAAATTTTTTCCCTTCATACTCTTTGATTTCCATGAAAATAAAGGATAGCCCCGCCAGGATTCGAATTCCCAGTTAAGTAGAGTGTATCTATCGTTAACTCCTGGGTCCTATGGACCAAAACCATAGATGCCTAGCCTCATATCAGAATTGAACTGATATAATTTGGCCACTACACTACGGGGCTATCAATAATAAAGGAAAACACTTCATTTTTAAACCTTTCTTTTATATCTTCCACGCTTTTCAACCTTCTCCAATCTTTCTAAAGTTTCCTTAAAATTACTTGATTTTTTGTAACCTTTCAAAACCAATTCAAAATTATTTTCATGCTTAAAATGCTTGCTTTCCATAGCTTGTCTAAGTAAATGTAAATCAACAGCTTTATCTTCAATTTTATGTGAAATAAAACCCAAACCAAAATCTATAAAAAAAACTTTATCGTCTTTCAAAATCATATTACTAGTTGTCAGATCTCCATGGATTATATGATTATCATGCATCTTAGATACTTGCTCTCCAATCTTTAAACAAACTTCTCCTCTCTTCT
>CAYYFK010000033.1:0-4449 GCA_964471565.1 Candidatus Woesearchaeota archaeon
TGGAGCACTCGACTGATAATCGAGAGGTCGTCGGTTCAAATCCGATCCGGGCCATTAACTAATTTTAGCACCTGAATCTATATCTCTATCTGGAGTTAGCAAAACAACGTCGTCACCTTCAGAAGCAGCAAGCAACATTCCTTCACTTTTTACGCCCCTTAAAACAGCAGGCTTTAAATTAGTAAAAACAATTATTTTCTTTCCTACCAATTCTTCTTTAGAATAATGTTGCTTAACACCAGCGACAATTGTTTTTTCTTCATCGCCGATTTTTACTCTAAGAACATACAATTTATCTACATCTGGATGATCTTCAACATCCAAAACTTCTGCAACTCTCAAATCTAAATTTTGCCAATCATTGAATTGAATTTCCATTTTCTAATTTTTTAAATAAAACTCCTTCCTTTTTTACCTTATATTCTTTTACTAAACCAAACTTAATATTTTTTAAATTACCTGATTTAACTCCAAGTTGTTTGTTTATTTTTTCACTTGATCCAGGAATAAAAGGCTCAATTAACATTGAAATAACTCTCAAAGCCTCTAATAAATTATACAGAACAACATCCCTATCTTTTTCATTTTTCCAAGGCTCTTTATCATTAACATACTTATTAGTAGAATTTATGAATTTCCAAACCTCTGCCAAAGCATTGTGTAATTCATACTTTTCAAAATATTTCTCTATTTTTTTCAAATCTAATTTTTTTATCAAAGTGTCATCTTTAGTTTTTTTAACTTTACCATCAAAATATTTTTCACATAAAGTTAAGGTTCTGCTAACTAAATTACCTAAATCATTTGCCAATTCATTATTGTTTCTCTCGATTAAAAAACTTTCAGAGAAATCAGAGTCATCAAAAACACTACATCTGAATAAAGCATATCTCACAACATCAGAATCATACTTTTTCAATAACTCAAGAGGGTCTACAGCATTACCTAAACTTTTACCAATTTTTTTCCCACCAGAGATTAAATATCCATGAACAAGCAAAGTATATGGGAGTTTATAATCTGCAGACATTAAAATAGCAGGCCAAATAACTGAATGAAACCAATTAATTCCTTTTCCAATAACATGTACATCTGCTGGCCATTTATCTTCGGCCCCACTAACATAATTAATCAAAGCATCAACCCATACCCATATCTTATAGTCTTTATCATCTGGAAAATCAATACCCCACTCGGCCCCCTTTCTACTAATACATACATCTCTTAATTCTCCATCTAAACGTGAAAGAATCTCATTCTTCTTAGAATCTGGAATTATGTATCCCTTAACAAATTTTATCAATTCTTTCTGATATTTACTTAACTTAAAAAAATAAGCTTCTTCTTTCATATGTTTTGGTTTTTCATTATGTTCTGGACATTTTCCATCTACCAAATCTCTTTCAGTTATGTAAGTTTCACATCCACTACAATAATACCCTTCATAGCTTCCCCTATAGATGTCTCCTTTTTCTAAGATTTTCTTTAAAATTTTATGAACAACTTTTGCATGTTCTTTGGCTGAGGTTCTAATAAATTTATCATAATCAATGTTTAATTTCTTACAAAGATCTAAAAATAGATTAGTGTTTTTATCAATAAGTTCTTTTATAGAAACTCCTGCTTTTTCAGCAGCCTGTACATTTTTCTGTGCATTTTCATCAACACCAGTCATAAAAAATACATCTTTCCCCTTTTGCTTTTCATATCTAGAGATAGCATCAGCTATAACTTTCTCGAAGGCATGACCAATATGTGGCTTGCCATTCACATAATCTATTGCAGTTGTAATGTAAAATTTATTTGCCATTAGAATGACTAAAGTCAGTAATTTAAAAAATTAACTAAAAAGAAAAAAAGAAAAATTAGTACGCTTTTGCAACAGATAATTTATTGAGAAGACTTTTGATTGCATTAGAGGACCCGAGAAAAAACAGTTTAATAGTTGGAAATGTAATAAAGGAAATAGATAAAAAATATGAGAATAAACCTTTATCAGAATTAATTACTGGAAAAACAATTTTTAGCACAGAAGAAATAAAAGAAACAATAAACTTAGCAATAGCCGCATTTGAAAGAGGAGATTATGATAAAGCTTCAGAAAGGGCAGAATCTGCCCAACTATTGCTTCTATTAGAAAGGAAATATAGTCCATCATTATTTATGTACCTATATTGGCACATTGTATTAATCTTCTTAATCTTCTTAATAATTTCAGGAGTATTCGGAAGAAGAACTTACAAAAAGATAAGTATAACAAAAAAAATAGAGGATATAAATAAAGAAGAAGAAAACATAAAGACATTATTTGTTCAGAATCAAAAGAAATATTACTCTGGTAAAATAAGTTCTAATGAGTTTCATAGAATAGAGGCACAAAATAACAACAGGATTGCCAATATAAGAAAGAAAAGAATTAATTTAAGGAATAAAAGGGTAAAAATTTTAACTTCTCAAAAAGTACAAAAGGATTTAGAGTTAGAAAGATCTCAAATTCAGAAAAAGATTAAAGAGATACAAACACAATACTATAAGAACAAGAAAATCAGCGAGTCAGAATATAAATTACAATTCAAGAGTTTAAACGAAAGGCTAGCAGAGATAGAGGACGAAAGAACAACTCTACTTTTATTAGAAAAAACAAAAAAACCAAAAAGAAAGAAACTTCCTAAAAAAACAAAAAAAACATAGGACAAAGAATAAAAGAAAATGGAAAAGAAAATAATATTATTGCTTATCTTATTAGTATTCTTCCAGTCTGTTCTAGCTCAAAATATTACTAAATCAGATGCACTTTTAGAAATCAATCACTCAGAAGAAGATATTCTAGAAATGCAGAAAAATGGATTTTCTATAATTTATGTAAATGACGTTTTAATACAAGCTAAAAATACTTTTAAACAAGTAGAATATGCAGAAATATTAAGATCGGATTCTCAAACTTATTCAGAAAAAAAGGAGGCCCAAGAAGCATTAAAGTTGATTAATTGGGAAAATTTAAACTATAATGATATACTAATTTATACTGAAGATATAAGCTCAATGAAAGAAAGGTCCTATTTAATTTATGATTCAATAAAGGCAGTAGAATTAACAATTATTTCAAATGAAGAAAATGGAATAAATGTTCTGAAAGCAAGGGAACTATGGGAAAAAGCAAGCACCTCTTTTTATGAAGATAGATACGACGAAGCAGAAGGGGTACTACAAGAAGTAAAAGAAGAAATAGAATTTCAAAAAACACAAAAGGCAGCATTAAATAGTATGCAAAGAAATGCAAAAAACTTTATCCAACAATATTGGATTTATATTATAGTTATACTTATTGCAATAGGGTTAGGGGTTTTCTTTTCATATAAAAAAATAAGTACTAAATTATTAAAAAATAGAATAAAAAAAATGAAGATAGAGAAAGAAGTAATAAACAGTTTAATAAAAAAATCCCAACATGAAAGGTTTAAACAAAATAAGATCTCAGGATTAGTGTATAATATAAGAATAAAAAAGTATGAAGAAAAATTAGAAGAGATTAAACAAGAGCTTCCTGTCTTAGAATCAAAACTAAAAAAAGCAAGAAAGAAAACTAAATAAATTTCTCAACAGTATTAATAACCTTCTTTTCAGCCTCTTCTAAAGAAATTCCTTCCAAAATAAAGGCAGCAGCTCTTTTATGTCCGCCACCGCCAAGTTCTTCAGCTATTTTGGAAACATCTACATCCGATTTGCATCTAAAGGATCCCTTAATATAATTATCAACCTCTGCTAGTGTCCAAATCAAATCAATATCTTTTATATCCTGTAATTCTTGAACCCCTTCTCTAACTTCAGAAAGATTCAAACCCAAGTCATTTATCTCTTCTGAAGAAAGTAGACTATAGCAATATCTTTTTTCTTTATTTATTTTAGCATTAGTTATAAGGAGTGCCCTATATTTTTTCATTTTCCAAGGGAGGTTTATGCCAATAGGCATTAAAATATCATCAACATAATCTGCCCCATGATTTATTAAGAAGAGGGATTGCTCAAAAGTTTTCTTTACATTAGATATAGCTCTAACAGTCTTAAAAAATCCAGTATCAGTACAGATCCCCAATAATAGTCTTTTTGATAATTCGGAATCAAAGTCCAATCCAACTTTTTGAAATAAATCAACTAATATTGAACAAGTAGAAGAACTCTCCGAACTTACATAATTAAGATTGCCATAACCTTCATTACTTTTGTGATGATCAATATTTATAACAAACAAATCCTTAGGAAGACTAATTTCTTTTTTACTTTTTCCAAGTCTACAAAGATTTCCAGTATCCAATGAAATCAAAACATCAAAATCACTTAAATCTACATCCAATATATCTTTTTCAAATTCAACCCCTTTAGAAATCTCTAATGAATTTAAAGCCTCACTTAGTTTATCATAACTTATTAAAGTAACTTCATAATTAAGAT
>CAYYFK010000034.1:0-4324 GCA_964471565.1 Candidatus Woesearchaeota archaeon
ACGTCGTTTAATTCATGTCTAAAGGTATAAGGTATAGTTATTTGAGTCATTTTAAATTAACTTTATTTTATACCTTTATAATCTTTATTCTGGACAAGCCCTCGCCTCCAAAAATAATAAATATAATCGCAGCAACAATAACTAGACCAACCAATATTACAGTAGCAATTAAAGGACTAATCCCTCTCTTTTTCATACGTTAATTCTAACTAAATCCATTTAAATAATTTATTGATAGAAAACAGAAAGAAAATCTTCAATTATATCACTAAATGATTATAACACAATTTACATATCCCTTTATATATTTTTCTATACATCCTTTATAAATGAAATCTTGGGGGTTTAAATAATGGTAACAAAAAAAGCTACGATAAAAATAGTTAATATTGTTTGTTCTACATCTTTAGAAAAAGATGTTCATTTAGTAAAATTAGCGGAGACTCTTCCAAATACAGAATATAATCCAGAGCAGTTTCCAGGACTTGTTATGAGAATAAGAGAGCCTAAAACTTCAGCTTTAATTTTTAGTTCAGGAAAGATAGTATGTACTGGAGCAAGATCAATGGCAAAGGTACGTGAATCTATTAATCAAATTATAAAGGCAGTCGCTAAGATTGGTGTAAAGGTTACAATTACTCCAAAAATCACAGTTCAAAACATGGTTGGTTCTGGAGATATAAGTATGGACTTAAACTTGAATGAATTAGCGTTAAAGCTGGAAAATGCAGAATATGAACCAGAGCAATTTCCTGGGCTAGTTTACAAGTTACCAAACACGAGGGCTACTTTCCTATTATTCAGTAATGGAAAGATAGTTTGCACTGGAACAAAATCAGAATCAAAGTTAAAAGAAGCAGTGCTATTACTAGTTTCTAACCTAAAAAAGCTTAAAAAATAAGCACACTTTCCTTTTTTATTAACTTTTAAAATGAAGGAAGATATATTTACCCAGATAGAGAAAATTAAAGAGTTTATAGAGACAATTTATCAAGAGCAACTAAATTTAGCTATAAAAAAAGGAAATAAATCTCTATTAATAGATTTTAAAGAATTTTCAAAATATGATGTGGAAATAGCAGAACAATTGCTAAATGAGCCATTAGAAGTAATTCAAAATTTTGAAATGGCATTAGACCAAATTGAAATATCTTCTGGAGTAAGTATAAGAGTTAGATTTTTTAATCTCCCAGAAACACAAAAGATTTCTGTAAGAAATATAAGAAGTCAAAACTTAGGAAATTTAATAACTGTGGAAGGAATTGTAAGGCAAGCATCTGATGTTCGTCCGCAAGTTGTATCTGCAAAATTTGAATGCCCTACTTGTGGGAATATATTATCTATTTTACAATTAGAACAATCTTTCAAAGAACCAACAAGATGTTCATGTGGAAGAAAAAGTAACTTTAAAACACTATCAAAAGACTTAGTAGATGCTCAAAGAGTAGTTTTAGAAGAAGCACCAGAGGCCTTGGATGGTGGAGAGCAACCAAAAAGACTATCTATTTTTTTAAAAGAAGATTTAGTAGATCCACTGTTAGAGAAAAAAACAACTCCTGGTTCTAAAGTAAGGATCATGGGTCCAGTAAAAGAAATTCCAGTGTTTCTAAAAACAGGAGCACAATCAAGGATGTATGATTTAGCACTAGAAGCAAATTTTATCGAACCAATGCAAGAAACCTTTGAAGAATTAGATGTTACAAAAGAAGAAGAGAAAAAAATAATAGATTTAGCAAAAGATCCAAATGTTCTTTCAAGATTAGTGGAAACAATTGCCCCTTCTATTTATGGTTACAAAGAAATCAAAACTTCACTCTTACTCCAATTAATAGGGGGAACAAGAAAAATAATGGAAGATGGAGTAATAAGGAGGGGAGATATTCACATTCTATTAATTGGAGACCCTGGTTCTGGAAAGTCCCAATTATTACAATTTATTTCAAAAATAGCACCAAAAGGAAGATTTGTATCTGGAAAAGGATCTTCTGGAGCAGGATTAACAGCTTCGGTAGTAAAAGATGAATTCCTAAAGGGATGGGCACTAGAGGCTGGCGCAATGGTTTTAGCAAACGGAGGAGTATGTGCAGTAGATGAGTTAGATAAAATGAGCCATGAAGATAGATCTGCCCTACACGAAGCACTAGAACAACAAACAGTAACAATAAGTAAAGCAAATATTCAGGCCACGCTAAGAGCAGAAACAACAGTAGTGGCGGCAGCAAACCCAAAACTAGGAAGATTCGATCCTTTTGCTCCAATAGCAACTCAAATAGATCTTCCGCCTTCACTAATCAATAGGTTTGATCTAATTTTTCCAATAAGAGATTTACCAAGTAAGGATGTTGATACAAAGATAGCAGAGCATGTACTAAATGCTTATGATAAGCCAGAAATAATAAAGACAGAAATAGAGCCAGAATTATTCAGAAAATATATTTCCTATGCAAAACAAAAAATTCAACCTAAATTAACAGAAGATGCAATAGAGGAAATAAAAAACTATTATGTTGATCTAAGAAACAAAGGTTCTACATCAGATGATGAAATAAAACCAATTCCTATTTCAGCCAGACAATTAGAAGCACTTATAAGACTTGCAGAAGCCTCTGCAAAAATAAGATTATCCAAAAAGGTTTTAAAGAAAGATGCAAAGCTTGCAATTTCATTAATCCATTTCTGTTTAATGCAGGTTGGATTTGATAAAGAAACTGGGCAAATTGATATTGATAGAATTTCAACAGGAATTTCAGCATCCCAAAGAAGCAAGTTTGTAGTAATAAAAGAAATACTCGTGAAATTAGAAGAAAAAACAGGTTCAAAAACAATTCCTTTGGAAGATATTTCAGTAGAAGCCTCAGAAAAAGGAATAACTGAAGATCAATTAGAGGAAACAATAGAAAAGTTAAAAAGGTCGGGGGATATCTTCGAACCAAAGAAAGGATTTATACAAAAAATATAAAATGGCAGATCAACAATTAAGACAAACAGCATACAAAGTATGGATTTCAGACCTAATGAATAAAGAAATGAAGAAAGAAGAAGGAGAGTGGTCTCCAAATTATATTATGATAGATAATAAACAGGTGTCTAGAGTAAATATAATTGCAAGCGTAGTCATGAAATATATTTCAGAAGATAAAGCATACGCAACACTAACAATAGATGATTCATCTGGAGATATACAAGTAAAGGCCTGGAAAGAAGACGTATCAATGATTGAAAATGTTGAAATAGGAGACTCAATACTTTTCATAGGAAAAATAAAAGAATATAATTCTCAAGTCTACCTAATCCCAGAAATAGCTAAAACATTAGACAAAGCAGAATGGATTGACCTAAGAAAAAAAGAATTAGCTTCACTATATGGAAAAAGAGAAACTAAACAACCAGAGATACAACCAAAAAAAGAAATAGAAAAACCAAAAATAGAAGAAGAAATTGTAATAACTGAAGAGGTAGTTTCTAACAATGGCTCAACAGGTAATACAAGACAGAAAATTCTTGATCAAATAGGATCGCTTGATAAAGGAGAAGGAGCAGACATTGTAGAAGTAGTAGATTCTTCAAAAATAGGAGAGGATGAAGCCAATTTAGTGATACAGGAACTTTTAAAAGAAGGAGAAATCTTTGAAATAAAAGCAGGAAAATTAAAAATTATAGAATAATGGATTACGAAGAATTATTAAAAAGAGCAGAATCAAAAATTCCAAAAAAGATTCTGCAGAAGGAACGTTTTGAGATTCCCCCGGTAAAGGGGCACATAGAAGGTACTAAAACAATAATAACAAATTTTTCTCAAATAGCCTCCACATTACACAGGGATCAACAACACCTATTGAAATATTTATTAAGAGAATTGGCTGCTCCAGGAAACATAAATGGACAAAGATTGATTTTAGGAAAGAAAATTAGTTCTAGTTTAATTAATGAAAAAATAGAAAAATATGCAAATGAATTTGTAATATGTAAAGATTGTAAAAAACCAGATACACATTTACTGAAAGAAGGAAGAGTATTAATGTTAAAATGTACTGCTTGCGGAGCAAAACATCCAATAATGTCAAAAATATAAAATGTATGTTAAAGTCCATGAATCAGAAGCAAGAATTGTTGTAGCCATTTGTGATGAAGAATTAATAGGAAAAAAATTCTCAGAGGAAGATAAACAATTGGAAATAACTGAAAGGTTCTATAAGGGAGAAAAAGAAGAGGAAGAAAAAGTTATAGAAATAATGAAAGAAGCTTCAAATTTGAATATAGTTGGCAAAGAAACAGTAAAATTGGCCTTAGAAAGTGAAATAATAGAAAAAGAGGCAATCATAAC
>CAYYFK010000035.1:0-4182 GCA_964471565.1 Candidatus Woesearchaeota archaeon
CTCTCAAATCTACACAATTCTAAATAATCTAAAAGAAAAAGGATTAATCAATTTCAAAATAATAAACAACATAAAAATATTCAAGGCATCTCCTCCAGATTCATTAGCAAATTTATTCGAGGAAAAAGAAAAAGAGATCAAGAATGAAAAGAAACAACTACTCAACTTCATCTCCAAACTAAAAACAAGTCCTAAAGAAAAAGAAAGAACGGGAGATTTTAGATATTTCCATGGAATAAGGGGAATAAAATCCCTCTATACAGAAATAATAAACTCTTGGAAAAAAGGAGATGAGTATTACGTAGCCTCCTCACCTAGAGAATCTTTCAAAAAACTAGAACCATTTTTCACAAACATAGTACACAAAAAAAGAGTCAAGGATAAGGTTAAACTAAAGATACTTATAAACAAAGATAGTGAAAAGTGGGGATTAAAAAGAACAAAAATGCCGTTCACAGAAGTAAAATATCTTAACATAAACACAAAAACAGAATACGGTGTTCTAAATGATTATTTATTCTTAGTAACTTATGCTGAAGAGCCATACGGGATTTTAATAAAAGACAAAAGCTTTGCAGAAACATACAAATCTTTCTTTGAAATGTTATGGAAACAATAAATTTCACATCTGAAGTAATAGAGGAAGAATCCCCCCTAAAAAAAGAATCACTAATGAAAATATAAACTTGAATAATTTGGGACCAATTCTCTTTGTGTGACTAACATTTATATAAGAGTACATAAAGAGAAGCAAGACTATAACTCCGAAGTATATGAAAGAAACCATGAAAGAAATTTTTGAGGCAAGTATTCCTATTGCATTAATTAAAAATAAATTCCCAAGAGTATTAGTAAAATATCCAAACATATCCCATCGTTTTGTTTCTTTCCAATACCCCAATTTTGAGTATGCTAAAGATGAAACATACAGCAAAGGAATTGATAAAATCATTTGGATGACTGCTATGTGGTTGAATTTATCCAATTCTAAAAAAATAACTGCCAACATAACAAAAACACTTGCTAACATAACGCCATTAATCGCAACTCTTGCGGAGGACTTTTCAGGAATCGTAGTAAATATATTCTTCTCTTTTCTCATTACTTCTAAACATTGCTAAATTTATTTAAAAGTCTTTTGGAAACAAGCAAAGAAACAATAACATATATAAATCAATAATCTAAATCTAAATCATGCTCAAACTATACAACACTTTAACAAGAAAAAAAGAGAATTTCAAGCCAATCTAATTTTCCTCTGCTAAAATCAAATCTAATTCATCAAAAAATGAATTAATTTCATTTTCAGTGTTAGTAATATCAAAAGAAACTCTTACATTATCGGTTTCGGATATATATGAAACAAAAATTCCTTTCTTTTGTAATTTTTCCACCACTCTTTGATTACTTAGATTAAATCTAAAAGTTACAATTGCGGGGGAATATTCTTTTCCCGAATCTATAACAATATTATATTTTTTTAGTTTATTAATAAAATATTTTTTTAGTTTTTCAACAAATTCTGCTCTATTCGAAAAATCATTATCTTCATTAAAACCCTCCTTTCTTAATTTGTCAATAGCACTAATCAAACTTACATATCTCTTATAATTTAATTTTACTTGCACATTTGGTTTTATTCCATACTTCTTAGGAATCATCCCAGACATAATTACTTGCTCGAGAGGTTTTTTATTTTGAAGTAAAGGAATTCTATTTTTCATATTTTCACTTAGGTATAATATGCCAAAAGGATAACTACCTAAAAATTTATGTGTAGCAATGGCATAGAAATCAACACCACATTTTCCCAGTTCAACAAAATTTACTCTAGGAACAACACCAATAGCTTGAGCACCATCCACCGCGATTAATGTTTCGGGGTATTTTTCCTTTACTTTCTTTGCAAAAGATTCAATATCAACTATTCTTCCACTATTTCTCAAAACATGACTAATAACAACTAATTTAGTATCTTCATTAATTTGTTTTAAAACTTTTTCATAATCATCCTCTTCTAAAATTGGAGCAATTTTTACATTTACATTAGTTTTCTGGGTTTCACTAAATCCTTCATATTTTTCTGCGACAGACTTATCCGGAAAAGTAGAAAAACCAACCTCTTTATTTGTATTTCCTTGATCTTTATGTTCTTTATATAAATTTATAATTGAATGATTCTCTGCATCTGTAAGAACAACATTACCCCCTCCAACTTTTGCTAACCAATAAGTATAGTTTAAAGCTTCAGTTGTATTTCTAGCGAATAAGACTTTGCTTGAATCTTTTAAACCAACTATAGATGCAGCATATTTTCTAGCTTTTTCTTCTAAATTTATTGAAAATTTCCATTCCTTTGCTGCTTCAAAAACCTCCTTGAATGGCCTAACAATTGAGGAATGATTAAAATCAATTACCTCACCAGGCTTTGTTTTAAAAAGTCTATATTTTTCATACAATCCAGGATCATAAATGTACCGATCCTTGGAAAAGTCTTTCGATTTAATTAAATCTCTAAAACCAGGAGTCCACTCATCAACAATCATCAACAAAGAATCAACAGAACGAATTATATTTGGAAACTCTTTTTTTAAGTTTTCAATTATATCATAATACTCTTTATGATTTTCAACCACTAACTCTGGCTCAATTTGCCACAAATTTCTTATAAAATAATGAGTGTTTACTAACCTAGACAATATTCTATCAAAAAAAGAATTGGATGAACTAAATAAATTAAAATTCACAGACAAAAGAAAATTTCCAACTGGCCACACAACAAGTAAAATTTCATTCAAAAAAGCAAAAGAAATATTACCAAATCGTTTAATAAATAAAATTGAAAACAAAGGAATTTCTAAACTACTCCAAGGAGAGTCAGAATTACTAAAAGAATTAGGAATAGAAAATCGACTATGGATAAGTAGAATAGACAAGACTCAACTAGGATTTTTTAGTCTATCTACAGATTTAATAATCTCAAGAAAACAAAGCATCCTAAAGTTTTATAAAGAAATAGGCTTCTCTTTAAGCAGAAAGCAGGATAAACTGCAAAATAGCTTAAGGGAGGCAGGTTGGATTGTCTGAGTTAAAATTATACAATACTTTGTCTAGGAAGAAGGAACTTTTTAAATCAATTAACAAGAAAGAAGTGGGTTTGTACACGTGTGGAATAACCGCTTACAACTACGCCCATATTGGAAATTTAAGAACTTACTTATTCGAAGATATACTAAAAAGAACTTTACTATATAACAAACTAAAAGTAAAACACGTAATGAATATAACAGATGTTGGTCATTTAACAGATGATGAAGATGAAGGAGAAGATAAAATAGAAGAAACAGCAAAAAAAGAAAAAAAATCTCCCAAACAAATCTCAGAATTCTATGCAAACGCTTTTTTTGAAAATTTAAAAGATTTAAATATAATAAAACCAGATATAAAATGTAAGGCTTCAGAACACATTCCAGACATGCTAAATTTAATAAAAAAAATAGAAAAAAACGGCTACACTTACAAGGGAAAAAACGGAAATATTTACTTTGACACTTCTAAGTTTAAAGAATATGGAAAACTTGCAAAATTAAAACTAGAAGATTTAAAAGCTGGCTCAAGAACCGAAATAGACCCAAATAAAAAACACCCAAGAGATTTTGTTTTATGGTTTTCATTACAAGGAACTAAATTTAAAGGCCACCTACAAAAATGGAATTCAGAATTTGGAGAAGGATTTCCTGGCTGGCATATAGAATGTTCTGCCATGTCTATGAAATACCTTGGCGACAATTTTGATATTCATTGTGGAGGAATAGATCACATTCCAGTACACCATACAAATGAAATTGCACAAGCAGAAGCCGCAACACGCAAAAAATGGGTCAATTACTGGCTTCACGGAGAATTTTTAGTTTTAGATAAAGCAAAAATGTCAAAATCAGAAGGAAACTTTATTACGCTAAAAACCTTAACTGATAAAGGCTATTCTCCAATGGATTATCGTTATTTAATTTTAAATACCCATTATAGGAAACCGCTAACATTTGCCTATTCAGCTTTAGAATCAGCAAAAAACGCTTACGATAAACTAAAAAATATTATCCTTGAATTAAAAACAAAAAAAGATTCTAAAAAGTCTAAAAATAATTATGAAAAAGAATTCCTAGAAAGCATTAATGATGA
>CAYYFK010000036.1:0-3922 GCA_964471565.1 Candidatus Woesearchaeota archaeon
GTTTTAGTGCAACGTCCCGAAGGGAAAACTCAAAGTCGTCGTGTCTATAGTTTTTTCTAGGGGTTGTCGTCGCCTTTTTGCTTCTTTTTTCAAAAAAGAAGAGAATTAAATAATATTTTTGGGTGGGAATTATTGAGTTGGATCAGTAACTCTTCCCATAAACAAGATATTTCCAGTTTCTTTTTCCTGAATTATGAAGATAAATGGATGGTCTGCTCTAAATACATTTCTTGGCATAGCTGCCATCCTATCCATTACAACAGCTGTTGCCGCTGCTGCTTCTGTCCCTTTCTCATCAACTTTAACATATGCTTGATGAATAACAGCAGATATGAATAATTCCCTAATTCCATTCATACCTGAGAAATCTGCATCAAAAGAAAAAGCAGTTGGCATTCCCATAGCACTTAATGTGTCTTTCATAAAATATTTAGTATCAAACTCAAATTTTGGAAGTGAAATTGAATCTAATTTTGTTTCTTGCATTTGTGCTTTGTATTCTTCAAGTTTTTGAGATGAAAATTGGATGTCTTTAAGGGTGTAATCATAAGTAATTCTTTCACCAGTATTAAAATCATAATCTTCTCCTTGTTTTGGTAATAAGATCAACATTGAAATCTTTTCACCTTTGTAAGGAAGCTCTAAAATCTGCAATTTTCCTAAATCTGCATAATTAAATCTTGCTTTATCTGGATCCATATACATCATTGGAGTTTTTACAACATTTGTAGGGGCGATTTTAAAATCTTGATCACGAGTATCAGATTTATCAAATTCCCATTCCCAGGTGCCTTTGAAATAAATGGCATTTGTAAGAACTAACCTAGTCATTGGACTTAAAACTCCTGCTGGAATCAAATCTTTGATTTTATCATTGGTTTGTTCTTCAATAAAAGAGTTGATAGTCTGCCTTGATTTTTCTGTTTCTTGCTTAAAATCAAGATTGGCTACTTTTCCGCCATAATATTGTTCAACTCTACTAGTATAATCCTCAAGAAAGTTATAATCATACTGAGCCCATAGAGCATTTCCTGTTCTTAATTCATAGGCTTTATTTCCTCTATTAATCTCATTGTAAATTGCAGCAAAATTCGGTCTTAAAATATTGCTTTCAGGAAAGTGAAAAACAGATTTCATTTCATCCGCTGTTTGTCCTTTTGCACCCTCATAAGTCATTGCTAAAGCAGCAGAGATACTATAAGGCGAATAAAAAATATTTCCTTGTTCTGATTTATCTAATTCAGAATAAAGGTCAAAAGCAAATTGATTATTAGCATTTACAACTTGTTGAATTCCACTTTGTGTTGAGCCAGTATCATCTGTTTGTGGTGGTTGGTCTGGCTGATAGGGAAAAAGAAACAACACTGCTGTAGCAGTTACAATAGCTACCATAAGAAGTGCTATTCCAATTGTTAAAAATTTTTTGTTCATATAATAATGTATTAAGTTAGGTAGTATATAAATGTTTTTTTAGCTTCCATTTGATTTGAAGTTAGGGCGGGAAAAAATATTATTTCTATTAATCTCAAAATCTTTGATTTTGACTATCTATCCCGAAGGGATGGCGACGACAACCCCTTTTAATAAATCTACACGACGATTGAATATAACATCGGGATTTAACGAAGTGCGACTGAAAGGAGCATTTGGGTGGAGAAACCTGCAAGGTTTCGTAACCGTTAAATTCCTGTTATATTCGTCTGACCAAAGGGAAGACCTAAAATTTAGTGCAACGATGCCGAAGGCAAAATTTTAGAGTTTTTGGATTACTGATAAATTCGACCGTAGGGAGTGAATATGTCCGAAGGACGAGAGAGGGGCTTTTTGGTTCTTTTTCTAAAAGAACATTAGGGCGAGAAAACTGTTCAAAATAAACATATTAGTCACTTAATAGTAGTTATAATATAGAAAGATTTATAAAGTAAGAGTTTATATCATATTGTATGTCAACACTCAATGGATCTTATAGAGAATTTACCCTAGATAATGGGCTACATGTAATGCTACAAAATACACCAACTCAGACGATTTCTGGAAGATTAAGGGTTAATTTTGGAGCACTAAATGAACAAGCAGGAGAAGAAGGATTGGCTCATTTTCTTGAACATACTCTGATGACTGGGGGTTCAACCAAATATTCTCCAGAGGAAACTGATCGTGTCAGAGGTACATTCGGATCTTATAATGCTATGACTGGACTAGATAGGACATTTTTTCCTGTTGATATGCTTAGTGAAGATTTGGGATTATACTTAGATTTTGTATCAGACATTACATTTAATCCTCGGCTAGATGCTACACGATTTGAAGAGGAAAGACAAAGAGTTCTTAGAGAAACTTCTGATGCAAAAAGTAATCCTGCATTTAAAGATAATCAAGCTTATCAAGATGCATTCTTTGGAGAAGGATCTCCTCACACATATTTTATTCTTGGGAATGAAGATGTTATTCGTTCTGTAACTCCTGAACAGATGAGAGAATTTCAAGCAAGAGGGTATGGCGCTGCCAATATGGATTTAATTTTAGTAGGTAATTTGCCAGATGATGTCGAGGAACTTGTACATAGAAATTTTGGCGAAAAGCCTGCCGGCGGGAATACTAAATTTCAATTTCCAAAAAATCCTGATTTAGAAGGCAGAACTCTAATCCATACTCATGCTCCTGAATTATACAATCAAGATCAACCTCAAGAAAGCAGTGCACAATTAAGTATTGGTATAGTTGCACCAACTGAAACCGCAGATGATAGTTATGCTATTGGAATGCTTGCACAAATTCTTGGTGGAGATGGAAACTCAAGATTATTTAAAACTGTAAGTCAACGTAAGGGGTTAGCTTATGGTGTTGGAAGCCAATATGCTGGTCAAAATAATTCAGGTAGCATCTATGTTGGGGGAAGTATCCAATCTACACGTGCAGATGAGGCAATTGGTGCTATCTTTGAAGAGATGAAAGGAATGCAAGAAAGACCTGTATCTGGAAAGGAATTAGATAGGTTAAAAAGAAATTCAAGGTATGGGATTGCAAAAGCATTTGAAACCAATGAAGGACATACTAATGCTATTGAAACTAAGTATGATAAAAATATAACTCCAGAAGAACATCTTGCAAAAGTTGATGCAGTAATCCCGGCAGATGTGCAAAGAGCAGCTCAAGTTTATTTACCAAAAGACCGAGAGCAAGGAAAATATGTTCTTATGTTGAGAGATCCATTAAAACAGTAAGGTTTTCTCGCCCGATTATAAATTTCTTTTACGAAGTAAAAGGCAAAATGTCCGAAGGACTAAGCCCCTCTCTTTTCTTAAGTAATCCAAAAATTGAATATAACATCGGAATTTAACGAAGTCGCCGAAGTACGATTTGGGAAAAATGCGAGCCGAGCATTTTTCCGTTAAATTCCTGTTCAACGCCCCGACGAGTGAAACGAGGAGAGCGCAGCGTGGCAAGGATTTTCGTAGAAAATCCGCAGAGTTACGAGACAGCACGTTTTGGGTGGGAAATTTAAAGAAAGGTTTTTACATTTGAGATTGTCTCGGTGTTTGTTGATTTCTTTTTCTTTTTGCTAAAAAGTAATATAAGATAGTACCAATTATTTGAGCAAAAATTATAATTAAAATCCAAAGTAGCTTATTTTCTTCGAATATTATACAATCAACAAACATCCAAATCCAAAATATAAATGCCAAAATTCCGACTATTGCAAAAACTGCTATAAATATCCAAAACCAGGTTGGCATTTCAGAACAAGGGACTACTTCTCCATTAAGAGTACATTCAGCTGAAACTAATACAGGTAATACCAATAATGCAAGTAACGATAAAATCACCAATTTTTTCATCTTATTATTAATAAGAATGTACTCATTTAAAAACCTTTTTTTTTCGAGGGTGGAAAAGAGTGCTGTCTCGCAATTTCGTTGAA
>CAYYFK010000037.1:0-3863 GCA_964471565.1 Candidatus Woesearchaeota archaeon
GTTGCACCTATCCCTCGGTCTCCGTTTCACTTCGACGCAACTAACAGGAATTATGCTCAATTGCGGGGTTTTGACGGGCTGTTCAATTAGATTTGAAATCTTCGCAAAATTTATATATCCTTCAGTAAATATATATATTAATATGAAATTAACTAAGAAAATAATTTTCATTATCGCAATTATTGTAATTCTTGGTATTTGGTTTTTTCCAAAGAATATTTCCACTTGTGGCGGAGATAGATTGTGTTTTGGATATGTAAAAACCGAAATCCAGAAGTCTACTTGGTTAAATGTGAAGGATTCTGTTTTTGAAGTTCAAGAAGATGAAGTTAAATCATGTATTGGCCCAGAATTACAATATTCTATCATCATGGATGGTTGTCCAGGAGCATGGGGTTGGTTTAATGCAAGACCAGTAAATTGCGATAGTGAATTAAAATATTGTTCTGATCCTTCTAAGAGTAGATATGGAATTCAATGCTCAGAATGGCAAAGAGTATGCGAAGAAATAAAATCAAATAATAGTGTTCCTATTATTATTGATAATATCAATGAGACTCACGTAAGAATTGAACAGCCCTAACCCCGCAACTCGAAATTTTTGCCTTCGGCATCATTGCACTAAAATTTCGTCTTCCCTTCGGTCAGAGAGCATAACAGGAATTAAGTCGAATTTTTTCTTCTGCTAAAAATTTAAATCTCCAATACATATTTCCCACCCCAGACGGAAGCGCGCTTAGTCATTTCATGACAGATAGTTTTTGCCTTCGACAAAAATAGAAAAACTTCTTTTATCCGACCAACGAAGAAACCAACAAAATGCTTCGCACTTTGCATAACCAAGGATAAAAGGCTTCGCCCAAATTTTTCTAATTTATATAGAAATAACCTTCAACTCCTCTCAAAATCAAAAAGATAAAAATAAAAATTTAAATGCAATACGATTGTGGTCTTCCAGTTAATTCACTTAAAAGACTTTCGCTTGCATTAAAAGGTCTTATTCTTGGAACAACGCTTTTGCCAGTTCTATCTTTAAAATCTGTAACGACTTTTGCTACAACATCTAAAGCAAGATAACCTGGGTGTTCAGTTCCATCTGCATTTTTTCCAGCCAAGTATTCATTTAATGATGCATAACAAGGTTCTTTATGTGCATCATTGCCCTGACTTTCAAATTGCATCATTCCTTCAGGATTTGCTAATGCTTCTAGCATTCCTTCTGGGTCGCTAGGGTTTGCTGGTATAAATACCTCTTCTCCACCCTGCCTAACTGCTCTTAGAGCAGTTCCTCTATAATCTCTACATAGAGATGCTAAGGCTTCAACAGCTTTTTCTCTTCCTATGATTTGTTTTGTCATTTTTCTTTTTACCTCCTAAAATATGTAGGAATAATTACTATTTAAACCTTTCTATTTGTTACTACTCCTAAGATAATACACTATAATAGCATTACCATAATTTTCTGTTCTTAAAGAATTATTTCCAACTTCTTTTTAGAAAAAAGTAAGCAAAAAGCGCGCGCTTCCCACCCAAGATAGGAGATTTAAATTTTCTAAACGCAGAAGAAAAAACTCCTTCGCTTCGCTCGGTAACGCCTTGCAGGCTCTCGCTCCATTACATTCCACTCGCACGACTTAACAACAGTTAGTTGCAATTATTTTCAAGGGCTAAAAATACAGGAGGGCAGTTTTTCATCAAAATATTTATATAGTACTTAGTTCCATATTAAACTATGGGATTAAGAAGTATCGAAAAAATTTTTGTATATAAATTGTCTTATGAAAGAGTATTCAAAGAAGTAAAAAATGCTCTTTCCGATTGTAAGTTTAAGATTAAAGAAGCTGACGAATCCTCAGGAAAGATTAATGCATCTGCAGGTATCTCTATCTGGTCTTGGGGAGAAAACATAAACATTTTAGTTTCTAAAACATCTGAGGGAACACAAGTAGATGCATATTCTGGAACAAAACTTCAATTAATTGATTGGGGTAAGACCAGAAAAAACATAACTAACTTTTTTGCTGCCTTAAATAAAAGATTAAATAAATAATTTTTTGTATATAAATATAAAACTGCCCTTTAATTATTGTTCTTGAAGTATCACTTTCGCTCATTTGATAGAACGCCCTTGAAAATAACTCTTCGGGATTTTTTCACTTCGTGAAAAATCGTTGCACTATCCCTCGGTCTCCGCTACGCTCCGACGCAACTAACAGCGATTAAGTTCAATAAAATTTGAGTTCTAAAAAAAGAAAAGGGGGTCTGTTCGTCCTTCGGACAGTTACACTTTTGCTTTGCAAAAGATTTCATTTCTTAATTAATATATATCTGAATTTATCATTATAAAAATTTAGGTCAGCATCAAAAACATCTTGTTGTTTCATATGCCAAAAATTATCTGGTTTATCCTTTATAATCATTGCAGAATCCAAAATTAAAAATCCTCCTTTCTTCAAAGCTAATGAGAACTTCTGCAAAATTATTTTTCTTATCTTTTGTGAAAACTGACCTAGAAAATTAAAAGAAAAGATCACATCATATTTGCCTTTAGGTAAATTATCAGAAAAGATATCTTTTATTCCTAATTTCACTTTTGCTTTGATTTTATCAGAAACAGTTAATATATTATTGGCTGGAACTTTCATATATTTAGAAGTTGTTTTTACCTCACTTCCAAATCTACTTGCAGGATCATTATATTTTACAGTAGATAATTTGTATATTCCCTCTTTTGCCCTTTGCAAACAAGTAGAAGATATATCAAATGCATCAATGATATAATTATCATATCCTTCAGCTTCATTTAATATCGCAATAGAATATGGCTCTCTTCCTTCTGAACAAGGTAAAGAAAGTATTTTTCCCTTTCCAAGTTTTCCTTTTAAAAATGGAATGATCAAAGTTTTATATGCATTTAATGCATTTACGTCTCTAAAGAATCTTGTATGCTTAGATACTGCTTTATTTTCTATTGTTGATTTAAAGTTCCACCCTTTAGATTTTATAGATTCCCAATTCTGATCAATGTAATTTATAACATCATTAATAGTATATTCTTTCCTTGGCTCTCCAAAGACCTCCATCATAACAAAAAGAGGGCTATGGTTACGCACTATCTTCTTAAATTCAGACTTTGATAAAGAAGATTCGTTTTCCAATAAATAAAGTGTTCTTAATTTATATTTTCCAACATTTTGTACAAATTCTTCTACCAATGTTGCTTTGTAAAGCAAAGAGGTTTCTTCTTTTAAAAGAATATAAAAACTCTCAATCTTATTCCTATTTTTTAAAATATTTTTATCTTTAATAATTGCAATTTGGTCTGCAATATTATCTTTTAAAGATTCAATCTTGCTTATTAATTCGGCTTTGGTATTTCTATCAAGAAAAGATATTGAATTTAAATCCTTTATCAATTCTTTTAAATCTCTCCAATCAATTCTTTCTGTCTTGTAAATTTTCTTATAATATAATCTTAAGTTTTTTAAATGTAGATTATCCCAATTTATTAAGAACTTATTGATTATGCTCAATTTATACTTATAATCTTCTTCTAACTCTTTAATGACTTCAATTATTCCTTCAATTAATTTGGATTCTTTTTTTAACTTATTTACTATGCTCTTTTTATGTAATATTTCCAAAAACACCATAGTGCAAATCTATCTTCAATAATATAAAAATCTTTCCATAAAATTGATTATAATATAATTAACATTTTGTCCAATTAATAAACAAAACAGACCCCTAGTCCTTCGGACAGTTACACTCGCCTTTGGCTCGAATTCATTAGGAACTCAAATTTTACTTTGCGGACGCAATTTTCCCACACTTCGTATGGGAAAAGAACTTAACAGCGATTA
>CAYYFK010000038.1:0-3695 GCA_964471565.1 Candidatus Woesearchaeota archaeon
CAAAAAACAACTTCTCACTAACGTTCGACCTTTCAGGGCTTTTAACAGGGATTATACGCAATTTTGCATTTAAGAATAAAAAAGCCCCCTTCAAAAAGATTTATAAGGATTTAACGTTAAACTTAAAATATTATGATAACTCCACAAAAATTAAAACAAGGTGACGAAATTAGAATTATTGCTCCTGCAAGAAGTTTATCTTTGCTCTCAGAAGAACTGATTGAATTAGCAAAAAATAATTTTGAAAAACAAGGTTTCAAAATTACATTCTCTAAGAATTGCAAAGAAAAAGATGTGTTTATGTCATCTTCTATCAAATCAAGAGTTAATGATTTACACGAAGCATTTTCAGATAAAAAAGTAAAAGCAATTTTTACAGTGATTGGCGGATTTAATTCAAATCAAATTTTGAAACATCTTGATTATGATTTAATAAAAAGTAATCCCAAAATCCTTTGTGGCTATTCCGATATTACAGCTCTATCAAATGCAATTACTGCAAAAACGGGATTAATCACATATTCTGGACTTCATTTTTCAACTTGGGGCATGAAGAAAGAATTTGAGTATAATCTTGAATATTTCAGAAAATGCTTAGTCGAGGAAGATGAATTTGAGGTAAAACCTTCTAAAACTTGGTCTGATGATCCTTGGTACAAAGATCAAGACAATAGAAATCATATTGAAAATGAAGGTTTTATTATTTTAAATAAAGGAAAAGCTGAAGGATTAATTTTTGGTGGAAACCTTTGTACTTTTAATTTACTACAAGGAACTGAATTTATGCCAAATATTTCAAACTCGATTTTATTTATTGAAGATGATGACATGGCAGGAGATTATTTTGGAGTTGAATTTGATAGAAACTTACAATCATTAATACATCAACCAAATTTTGAAAAAGTAAAAGGTATTGTAATTGGAAGGTTCCAAAAAAATACAGATATGAATTTAGAAAAACTAAAATATATTATTGCAACAAAAAAAGAGTTAGAAAATATTCCGATTATTGCAAATGTTGATTTTGGACATACTAATCCTTTACTTACTTTTCCAATTGGTGGAACTGTTAAGTTAAAAGTTAAAAATGAAGTTGAGTTAAAAATTACTAAACACTAATTGAAGGAGGCTTTTAATATTGTCTCCCTTCGGTCGGAATTCAATTTTGTTCTTAAATGCAAAACTCTAAAATTTTCCTACGGAACGTTGCACTAAATTTTAGCCCTTCGGGGAGTATAACAAAGGTTCATTTCAATTTCCAATCTCCTCCTAAAGCGTCGGTAAACCAAAAATTCTGATTTTGATATCTTCGTTTAACGATCAAGTGCGAAATTACAGAAGTCGCACAACATCGCTGATTAAACAAAATTGCTGAAAATAAAAAACAAAAATTGTCTACCTAACCCCAAGGAAAGAGCGCGCGGTTTTCTACGAAAACAGATAGTCTTGCTTCGCAAGAAGTTTATTTTATCAGGCTAATTTTACATTTTTCTTAATAATGTCTTTTGTTAAAACTATCATTTCTTTCATATATTTTTTTCTATTTTCGGGCTCTTTTTTCATATCTATATATGCCCAAACAAAAAAATCTATATTTGCATAAAGGATTATTGGAATTATATTTTCCTTTTCCTTTTTGCTTAATTTGATTATTTTTTCATATTCCCTTAAGTAAATCTTGATTTTTCCAATATCAAGTTTTCCCTTAGTGTAGCAAGAATCCCTTAAGGATACAGATACGTCAAAGATTCTTGAAGAATAACTTGTTTCATCAAAATCAATAATAGCATTTAGTTTTCCTTTATGGAATAAAACATTGCTTGAATCAAAATCTCCATGAAGAAATAAGCTATTCGTGCTCAGATTAATCTTTTTTACTTTATTGAATAATTCTTCAAAAAAATCTCTATATTTTATAGCTAAAATATCTGCTTCAGTTTTGCCCGTAATGTTTTTCATTTTTTTAAACGAATTTTGGATTCTTATGTTTGAATCCTCCACCCTAGTTTTCCCTTTGAGATTTTTTACATATTTATGATATGTAGCAAGAGCTTTTGCCATTTGTTTTATTTGGAGAATATTTGGTCTATCACGATTAGCCCCTTCAATCATCTCATATACCCATATTCTTTTTTTGCCAAAAACTATTATTTCTTTTGAATTATTAGTTTTCAAAGGAAATGGAATTTTGTATGGAAAGTCATTTTCTTTTAGAAAATTTAATATTTTAAATTGAAGTTTTAAATGTTTAATTTTTTCTGGACTATTGCTTCCAACGATACGGATAATATATTTACCAGTTTCTGTTTTCATAAGATAATTATGATTCACCAAACCACCTTTAATAATTTCACAACTTTTTATTTTTCCTAAAGAAAATTTCCTAGCAATTTCAGACATCTCTCTTTTTGTTGGTTCCATGTTCTTGTTTATTTTCACAGATTTAAAAGTTTTCCTATAAAGAACTTCTTTTTTAGAAAAAAAGAAGGCAAAAAAGCGCGCTCTTTCCACCACTCAACGACAATTTTAAAGACAATTTTCAGCAACTACGATATCAAAGAATTTTCGGAGATTGGAAACTCACGAGGTCACTCCTTTCAGTCGTTCCGCTCGTGCCACGCCTTGCAGGCTCTCGCTTCGCTCGGGAAAATGAACAGCGATTAAAGAGAAAATCCTTGCAGGATTTTCCCAAATTCTTTTCCGCTACACTCCAAAGAACTTTCTTTAACCAAATGTTCAACGAAATTTTTTGCTACGCAAAAAACTCTGCGTGAGATTAATTTTAGTTATATAATCCCTCCCAAGACGGCGCGCTAAACGATAATTTTATAATCAACAACATTCTTAATTATTATATGGAAAACAAAGACGTATTAAATCATCTGAATGGAAGAACCAAATTGATTCTTGGTCCCAATGGAACAGATAAAGGAATTTACTATTTTTGCATGCAATTTGATTCTTCAAATAAAACTTTGAGATTTAATACAGATGTTGATTATAAAATGAATGGTAAAACTGAAGAAGTAATAAAAATTATTTGCGACAAATTCAAAATCAAGAAATATCTTATTGAAGTTGTTCATGTTGGAGAATTAGGATTAGATTTAGATATTTCTTTAGATTTAAATGAATTTGAAAAAGAAAAAATTTCTGAAATTATAAATTTCATTAAAGATAATTTTTATGACTCTAAACATTGGATTCTTGAAGAGCAGAAATAACGCGCGCCGTCCCCAGCCCTTAAAATTAGTCTAAAATTAATCTCGCTTGCCACGCCTTGCAGGCTTTCAGAAAATCAAAGATTTTCTTCAGGTCGCTGAACAGGGCTTAAACAGAAAATCCCTGCAGGATTTTCCCAAATTTTTTCTTTCAGAAAAAACTCTCGGGGTCGCTTCACTCCGCCCGAGCCCTACGGGTCGCATAAGCCCAATGTTAGTTTCAATTTTTGAGAATGCCTACAAGTTAGAGTTCAAACAAAAACTAGGAAATAATATTTTTTCTCCCACCCAATAGAAGAGACGCGCGCAGTTTTCGAATTTTCGAAAACTAGATAGCAAAAACTTCGTTTTTGAATTTATAGGGGATTTCCTTAGTCCTTCGGACATTTAGTTTTGCTTCGCAAAATTATTTTTTAGGGCTTCCTTTCTTCCAAAGAATTTTAAAAAATTCTTCGTAAGATTGAGCCGCCTTTT
>CAYYFK010000039.1:0-3692 GCA_964471565.1 Candidatus Woesearchaeota archaeon
TCCGGAAGCACTGTTAATATTCAAAGTGCGTTAAAAGTTCTAAAAACTAATGGCTTGCTTTTTGAAGAAACAGTGGGAGAATTAGATAATCAAGAAACTAATGAGATTTTTCATAGAGGACAGCAGTATAGAAAATATCAACACATGAATAGAATTGATGAAGTCAAAGTATTATTTGAAAGAAACGGTGTTGATATTAGAGTCGTAAGCAATCTCATTAGTAAAATTGTATTTCCTAACATTTATGAGTGGTTGAAATATCAATGTGCAGTATGGACATATAACGAAGTCAAGTTACCCACTTTGGAAGAGATAAATAAAATTGAAGATTTTTTCTTAACCAACAAGAATGATAAAGATGAAATTCTCATCACTAAACACAGGATTTGGATAGGTGGTGTTAAACAGGCGAACCCTCCAGAATATTGGGAATTTAAACATTTTAAGAAATAGACGGCGGCTCATTTTTACTCCTTCGCTCCCGTTGGTCGCTCGGGGACGCTGCGCTTCTCCCTTCGGTCGACCTCACTTAACAAGGATTATGTCCAATAATTTTCAGGGGCTAAAAAGTGAATGGGGGCTTGAGACTTTAGGAACATTAATAAATATCGCTCTTTTTTAAAACATATAATGAAAGATTATAAAACTGGTTTGAAATCAAATATCTGGAAGTATTTTGTATTTGAAGCACTGTGGTCTCTAATATTCTTCTTTCCAATTTTCCAGTTATTCTATTTAGCTAGAAACATGACTATAACACAAATCGCTTTTATTGGAATAGCTTTCAGTATTGCTCGTATAACAATGGAAGTCCCATCTGGAATTTTGGCTGACAGATGGGGAAGAAAAAAGACTTTGTTTTTATCTCAGATTTTCTTAATCGCAGATATGCTTATCATAATTTTTTCCCAATCATTTTGGCTATTTTTAATTGCCTCTCTTTTTAGTGGGTTTTGGTTTGCCTGTTATTCTGGAACAGGTGTCGCTTTTTTCTATGACACCTTGAAAGAACTAAAAAGAGAGAAAGATTATGAAAAATTCTGGGGAAAGATGTATCTGCTTACTGCTGTCGTTGGTTTTGTTGCAGCCTTTTCTGCTGGTTTCTTATTTGATATTAATATCACATTACCATACATCTTTACTGGAATTTCAGCATTACTCTCTTTGTTTGTAATTGCTAGTTTTACTGAACCGAAATTCCATAAACCAGCAGAAGAAGATAGCATATTCTTGCATTTCAAAAACTCAACTAAGAAAATCTTAAAAAATGAGTATATTGGCTTCATTGTTATTTTTGGAGCAATACTTGGTTTCTCTTTGGATTATCTATTTCACTACGGCCAAATATATCTGAAAACAATAGGTGTTCCGATTGCTTTCTTTGGTATTATTTTTGCTTTCAAATCCATCATTGAAGGATTAGGTGGAAGTTCTGCAAACAAAATCAAAAATAAATTTTCATATAGATCAATCCTCACATTTTGCCTATTGTTTTCTATTGCTGTAATATTTAGCCTAAGTTACCTAAACAATTATTTTGGTGTTCTTGTTTTCCTTTTATCATTCTTCATTCTTGGAATATTTAGGATAATCCAAAGAGGCTATATCCATAAAAGAGTTGAGTCTCATAATAGAGCAACAGTTGATTCTCTTAGCTCATTCATCATGGCTCTTGTTGCTATTATCTTTGAACCAATCGCTGGAAGAATTGCAGATATTTATTCGATTCAAACTTCTTTCTTTATTTTAGCTTGTGTTCTAGTCATTTATACATTATATTTTATAATCTTCAAATTCCATAAAAAAGAGCTGTTTAACAAGTCTCAAGCCCCTTAATTCTTGTTCTTGATAGTCGCTATTCGCTCCGTCGATAGAACGCCCCTGAAAATTACTTTTCGGTCGAAATTTTCCCACACTGCGTATGGGAAAAGGACATAACAGGAATTTACCAAAATATCTAATTCTCCTTTTCTTAAATAAAAAAGGCTTCGCCTGAGCACATGAGATGATTGACTTTACTTCCCTTAACCAAAGGGGTTAAAAGGCTCACTTAGAAGTTCGACCCAAATTTTTGTTTTAAAAAGATTTATAAGCCCTAGATTTAATTATATCAAATATATGATTTCAAACCATGAGTTTAATATTGACATAGATTCTACCAATACGGACTTAGTCACAGAAATTGAATTAGTTCTAAAAGAAAAAGGAATTCCTTTACGTTGGTTTATTACCAAAGTTAAAAAAAAGGGAACCAAGTATAGTGTTCGAGTAGAAGCAACCATTATAAAAGATAAAAGTGAGAGTTTTAAGATTAAAAAACTATCTGACACAGACATTAATTCAAACGACTCAATTTTTGTGAACATCGTTCCCACAGGGATTCAAGCTTCAATAGGAGGGTCTCTTGGAGATGCAATGCCTGTTAATAATTTCTTATCCAGTATTGGAAATCTCGTTACGCATCCAAATGTTTGTAATGGCGGACCTTTGTTGTTAGCAGACAGAAAGAGTTTTCTATATACAGAAGGTTTTGCACTTGACCTTTGGTCTAAAGGAGAAATTAATTTACAGTCTGCGACAGGTCATAAAATTGGAGTAATTATCGATTCGGGTGTAAATGATAAATGGACGCTTGATCGAACCATGAATGCTATTCAAGGATTTTATGCACATACTGGAGCAAATATCATAGGTATAGAAATGACAAAGTCTCCTATAGGTGGAAAAATTAGAAAAAATGAAAGTGGTGCATTTGGTGGTGATGTAAAAAATATTGATACAGTATTTAACAGTACTAAATCTCTTATTAAGAAAGGCGCTACGGCAATAGCAGTATTTAGTTATATTGAAGTTAATAATAAAGATTGGACACAATATTTTAAAGATAATTTACCAAATCCAGTTGGAGGTGTGGAGACTATCATTTCTCATTCAATTACAAGAAAATTTGGTATTCCTGCTGCACATGGTCCACTTGTTAAAAAAAATGAGGATAATTTTATTCGAAATGTAGGTCAAGTTCGTCCTCCGGCAGCACTTGAAGCAGCAAGTCCTTTTTATATTTGGTGTGTTTTACGTGGTCTTCAAGATGCCCCTGTGCTTACATCACCAAAGAGTAAGGGGATCTCATTTACTAATGTATCAGTTTTATTGTGTCCTGCAACAAGCTTAGGAGGAATTCCAATGCTTCAAGCAAAAAAAGAAAATATTCCTATTATTGCCATTAAACAAAATACGACAGTACTTAATGTCACTGCAAAAGACCTTAACTATTCTAATGTTATTGAAGTAGAATCCTATGTTATTGCTGCAGGGATTTTAGTTATAGCAAAAAATCAAAAAGATTTTTCATTAACTAATCTTAAAAAGATTTCACAACGATCTGAAAAAAGTCTTAAGAAGATTGGAACAGAATATTTCAAAAGTATAGAAATAAATCCACTATCTGTTGAACGTCCCATAGAATGTATAAAATAATCAGATGTTAAATAATTTAAAAAATAGCTTAATAATTTAAGATATTTCTAAACAAAAACTACGTAAAGTCATGTGCTCAGGAGAATTAGATACTCTGCGGAAAATCAAAGATTTTCCTTGCCACGTTGCACTCTCGCTACGCTCGGGTCGGTAAACAGCAATTAGTTGCAATTATTTTCAAGGGCTAAAAAGTAGAAGGGGGAAGTTTTTCTTAA
>CAYYFK010000040.1:0-3574 GCA_964471565.1 Candidatus Woesearchaeota archaeon
TAATTTCAAAACTATTTAAAACTTTTCAAAAGAAAATTATATAAACCATTCAACTAAATCAAAATCATGGACAGAGATTACATTTTTCATGAATCCACAACAAGCATATGTAGGGAATGTGAAAAAACAATACCAACAAAAATAATCCTAAAAGACAACAAAGTACTTCTAAAAAAATCTTGCCCAACACACGGAGAACAAATAGAACTTCTAGAAGAAGATCAAGAATATTTTCTAAAAAGAAAAGAAAATGACAAACCCGGAACAATTTCAAAAACTCAAACAAAAATCAACAAAGGCTGCCCATTTGATTGTGGACTTTGTCCAATGCACGATCAACACACTTGCATAGGTTTAATAGAAGTAACAAATAATTGCGATTTAAAGTGCCCAATCTGCTACGCAAAAAGTGGAACAGGAGAATTCATAGATATAAAAAAGATAGAACAAATGTTAGACTTCTACATTGACTCTGAAGGGGGAGAAGCAGAAATACTTCAAATAAGCGGAGGAGAGCCAACAACCCATCCAAAAATAATAGATATAATAAAACTAGCAAGATCCAAAAAAATAAACTACTTAATGCTAAACACAAACGGCCTAAGAATTTCTGAAGATGAAGATTTCGTAAAAGAACTAGGTCAATTTAAGGGAAAATTCGAAATCTATTTACAATTTGATGGTTTCAAAAAAGAAACCTATGAATATTTTCGAGGAAGAGACATATCAAAAATCAAAGAGAAAGCAATACAAAACCTAACAAAATACAAAATTCCAATTACCTTAGTAACAACTCTAAAAGAAGGAGTCAATGATAAAGAAATAGGAAAAATAATTACATTCGGAATGGAAACGAAAGGAATAAGGGGAGTTAATTTCCAACCCGTAGCATATTTTGGAAGAATAAATAAAAAAGATATAAGCAATAGAATAACTCTAACCGGAACAATAAAAAGAATAGAAGAACAACTCCCGGATATTTTTCAAAAAGGAGACATAGTCCCATTACCTTGCAACGTAGAAAGAGTAGCCGTAACATACATGGCAAAAATAAAAGACAAATTCATTCCAATAACTAGACAACTAAAAGTAAAAAGCTATCTTCCAGTAATAGACAACACCTTCTTATTTGATGCAGATAAAATAATAAAAAATAAAGCAAAAGAAGCACTGACTCCAACTGGATGTTGCAGTTGCATGAATCTACTAAAAGATATAAAAAATATAATCCCACTAAGTTTCCATTTAAAATCAAAAGAAGAAAAACTAAGATACATAGATAAAAACACATTCAGAATAAGCATATCTTCATTTATAGACATATACAACTTTGATTTGAAATCCATGCAAAAAGAATGCGTTCACATAATAACAGAAGACCTAAAAAAGATTCCATTTTCATCATACAATATGTTCCATAGAAAATGATATACATAATAGCAAATATAATTATAATAATTTGTCTGTTTGCACTATTCACCTCTATCCTAATTAACTTTGTAGAAGCAAAAAACAAAAACGTAAAAAGACAAAAGAAAAGCATTGTAGAAACAGGGACTATGACTTTATTTTTTCTAGCTTTCTATTCTCTAATAAGATTTAAGATTGGCGAAATAGCTCTTACAAACCAAACTTTTCAAGTGGTCTTAATAGTATTGGGTCTCGCCATGATTATCTTTGGAACTTTTTTTAATATTTTAGGCAGATTCAACCTTGGAAAAAATTGGGCCAACCAAGTAAAAATATACAACAACCAAAATTTAATAACAACTGGAACTTATGGAATAGTGCGACACCCATTATACTCCTCACTAATGTTAATGTTCTACGGAGCCTGTTTAATCTACCCAAACTATCTTGCTTTCCTAGCAAATACCTTTATTTTCATTCCGTTCATGTATTACAGAGCAAAACAAGAGGAAAAATTGCTTTCCAAAACATTTAAAGAGTACGAAATTTACAAAAAGAAAGTAGGGATGTTCCTCCCTAAATTTTAAAAAATGGAAATCTCAAAAAACGCATTCAGATTTTGCAAAATAACAGTAACAGTTTTAGTTTGGCTTGCCTACATATTTAAAATAAAAGAATTAATACTTCTAACATTTCTAATTCTATTATTTTCAGCAATTCTAAAAATAAAAAGAGCTCCTTTGATAGTATTTTATACATATACGATAGATAAAATTTTCAAATCCAAAAAAATAGACTTAGATGAAAGCGCAATGAGATTTGCCCACAAAATGGGAAGTGTTTTTAGCGGGATTTGTGTACTCCTACTCTATTTAAATGTAAACATAGCATGGCCAATTGTTTTGATCTTTGCAATAATGAAAACAATTAGTGCATTAGGGTTCTGTCCCGGAGAAAAACTTTATACTTGTATGAAGGGTGGCTGTTGCAGTTTAACTAAAAAATGATAGATACTCACTTACATCCAGAAAACTGGGGAATAAAACCAAATTTATTTTCAATAGGCAACTTAGAAATTAATTCATACTCTTTCTTTGTCATACTTGGTCTAGTTGTAGGTTTAGTAATTTACTATATTCTAGCAAAAAAAGAAAAGAAACTAAGTGAAAAATCCTTCTACGTATTACTTGCCGGGCTAGGGGGAGGAATACTCGGAGCAAAAATACCAATTTGGATTTTAAACTTCAATCTGATCATTCAAAGTTTTCCAGATATAACTCCAATACTTTCCGGAAGAACAATTACCGGAGGACTAATTGGAGGAACTCTCGCCGTTTTATATGTAAAGAAAAAGCTAAAAATAAAAGAAAAGAAAGGGAATTTATTCGCTCCAGGAATAGCAATCGGAGTAGCCATAGGAAGAATTGGGTGTTTTCTAAAAGGATGTTGTTATGGAATCAAAACAAATCTTCCATGGGGGGTTAATTTTGGTGATGGAATACTAAGACACCCAACTCAACTTTATGAATCCTTTTTTATGTTTGGAATATTTTTCTTTCTATTATACAAAAGAAAAAATGCAAAACCAGGATATTTATTTTATCTCTTAATGAACTTTTATTTCGTATTTAGATTCTTTGTAGAATTCCTAAGAGACAACCCACATTACCTAGGGCTGACTTTATTCCAATATATCTCAATTGGAGCACTTTTATTCATAAACGCAAGATATTTAAAAGAGAAAAACAATAATAAAACAAATGGTAAGCCCCGATTATTACACAACAACAGGTAGAAAAGTTGGAGATTTTCTAATCGGATTTTTTGGAGTTTGGGTTTTGGCAGCCATTTTTACTTGGATAATTACACTTACCATAGGTTTAATGACTGGGGGTGTCAGTACCTTTTTATCAGTTTTATTGTACATAATTCCTTTAGTAATACTTATATCTGGGGTATCAATATCTTTCAAAAAAAATAGAAGATACATAGGAATTGGAGCAATAGCGACGATATTAATTACTCTGCTAGTTTTTGGAGCCTGTGTGGCAATATTTTCTATATCTCTTTAAATTAAGATTATTTTAAATTTTACTCAAAAATTAATATCTTAAAAAGAGTTGTTATTTCCTAGAAAACTTCCTAGCAACAAAAGGACCAATAA
>CAYYFK010000041.1:0-3420 GCA_964471565.1 Candidatus Woesearchaeota archaeon
GGATGCTGTTACTGTTATTGGTGATGTTAGTGTTATGTTTCCTTTGGTTATGGTTAGTGTTTTGGAGGAACTTGAGAAGGAAAATTTGTTAGAATAGTTAGTTTTTTATAGTTTTGATTTAGTAGTTAGTTATGGTTAAATGGACTAAAGGTGATACAATTGGAGCCATTATTATTGTTGCAATAGTTTTAATTTTGTTATCACTTATCTTTTTTACTGAGGTGCTGTAGACTCAGGCGCCGTCGGGCTTATTGACGCTTTTTCGTAAGGTTTTTATATTTTATATTATACGCGAAGTATATGTCTGATGATGTTTCAAAGGATAAAAAGAAGAGACTCCCCTATTCTGAAAAGTATATGAAGAGGCTTATAGATGATATTTTGCACGACGATTTCTTTGCCACTCGCGAACTTGGTGATATCTCAATGGATAAAAAGAAAAGAGATGAAGGATATGAAAAATTTAAGAGGGATAATAAAAAACTTTTGGATATACTTGCAGATATAGGGGGATTCTTTAAATCAATGGAAGAGTCCAAGACTGCCGTCTTTGGCGTAATTCATAATACCCTAAAGGTAGAAGAAGATTTGAATAAATTCATTTTAAAGAGATATATAAAAGAAGGTATGGAAGAGGAATTTTCGGATACTATCCTTTCACACGAAAGATTTCCTGCTTCGCTTAAGGTAGATATTGCGATACGTTCGGGGCTATTGAGGAAATATGGATATAAGGGGGTTGAAAATGACTTAATGCAATTTTTCAAATTAAGGAATATTGTTGCACATAGCCGTAGAGATCATAAGCGTGGGTCCGCTTATTTGAAAAGGATGAAAGCGGAAATAAGTCTGAAAACTGCAGTAGATGAATTCCTTCATATTTATGATAGGTTGATGGTTGTTTTTTTTAGAATTGAAGCAAGTCCAGAAGGAAAAATAGGAGTATTCCATGAAGATTTTGAAGAAGATTACATAGCATTTAAAAAACATTTTGGGGATATGTAGTATTACATAATATAACAATTTCTTGTCATGCACGGCGATAAAGCTTATAAATAAATTATCACCTTCTTTAATTATGAAAAAAGAGGAAGCACATAGTATAGTTCACGGGGATTGTGTCGAAGAATTAAACAAAATAGAAAGTGGATCGGTTGATTTGGTAATTACGGACCCGCCTTTCAATATAGGGAAAAAATATAATTCTTATGTGGATAGAAAATCAAAAGGAGAATACATCGAGTGGTGTAAATCTTGGCTAACTGAATGTGTTAGGGTATTGAAAGAAGGGGGTGCGTTGTATCTCTTTAACTACCCAGAAAATAATGCTTATTTAATGCCTTTTTTAGATGAAAATCTTACTTTTAAGAGATGGATGACTTGGCACTATCCTACAAATACTGGTTTATCAAAAACAAATTTTACAAGAAGCCAACATTCTATTTTATTTTATATAAAAGGGAAGAGGAATAGGGTTTTCAATAAAAAAGATATAGCAGAACCTTATAAAAATCCTGAAGATAAGCGGATAAAAAAACTCATAGCAAATGGTAGCCCGGGAAGGATGCCTTATGATGTATTCCACCATAATATTGTTAAAAATGTTAGCAAAGATAAAACAGATCATCCTTGTCAAATTCCTGTCCCATTACTGGAAAAATTTGTTAAAGCCTCAAGCAATCCCGGGGAAATAGTTTTGGATCCTTTCGCCGGAAGTTTTTCTACTGCAGTTGCTGCCAAAAAAAATAGTAGAAGGTCTATAAGCATTGAATTAGATAAAAAATATATTGATATAGGGATGAAAAGGCTATCTGAAAATTAGTCTTGATATATGTCGTATTGTGTCGCTTTTACAAATTCTATTGAATTTGGATTCATTTTGTCTACGAACTTATACTCATATAGTTTGAAGGTATCTTTATTTTTTGTTTTTATTCTCTTCATGAAAATTAGTCGAATATTGTAATCTTCTGGAATTTGCCATCCCCTAAGCTTCTCAAAATACTTCATTGAGCTAAATAACTGTCTGATTTCGAAATCTTCATGATCTTGATTTTTAACCTCAACGCAGGCTATAGTTTTGTGTTTTTCTGATTCATATATCCCATCTAACTCTATCTGTAATTTGGTTTCAGTTCTTAATGGAATTCCATCTACAACAAAATCGTAGGATGTACTTGCTCTTCTAGCAGTATGTAGTTTTAAATCTTCATTTGTATTTTCAAATAAAAAATCATGTATGATATTATCGTTGAATGCGGTGGATGCGGATTGAGCCTCACTCTTACTGATTTTATCCATGTATGTTTTCCCTATTTTCCATTCTTTTATCGTTTTTATTTCTTCAAATTTATGAAATCCTTTTCCTTTTACAAATGCATGGTTTCCTTTTCCTAGGTGAACTATAAAAAATCCATCTTTTCTTAGAAGGCTTGGTAAATGTTTTTCACTATCAAATTTTGTGGCATCGAATTGATTTCTAAAGGAAGATCCAGATACTTCTTTAACTTCATCATTGTCAAACCTCAAAACTTTTTGATTTGGGTATTTATTTCTGAGCCTTTGAAAGATAGTATCTATGACCTTTCGCTTGTTACTCTCTCTAACCATGTTTTTCAACATATTAGAAAAATTATATAAATCTAACGAATTAACTAACATTATGCAAAATCAACCATACAAACTCTCACCAAGCGCATTAGGACTAATCAAAGAGTGTCCTAGATGCTTCTGGCTAACACACCACAAAATATGGAAAAGACCACAAGGAATATTCCCAAGCCTACCAAGCGGAATGGACAAGATTCTAAAAGTTCACTTTGATAAATTTATGAAAAAAAACATCCTCCCCCCAGAAATAGCAGAAAGCGGAGATTGTAAAGATTGCAAACTATTCGATGATGAAGAAAAATTAAAGATTTGGCAGTCAAACTTCAAAGGAGTTTCATTTACAGATGAAAAAGGGAATAATTTACATGGTGCGGTTGATAATTTATTAGTTAAAGGAAAGAAGATAATAGTTCTAGACTACAAAACTAGAGGTTATCCTCTAAAGGAAGATACTGCTGCACACTACCAACATCAAATAGATATCTATAACTTTTTATTAAGAAAGAATGGTTATGAAACTGAAGATTATGCATTTTTATTATTTTACATCCCTAAAGAGGTTTTAAGTGGTGGAGAGGTGATTTTTGATACTGAGCTAGTTAAAATGAAAGTAGATGTTAAAGCTGCTGAAAAAATGTGGAAAGATGCTTTGAAATTATTAGATTCTGATTGTCCTAAAGATAGATGCGAGTGGTGCGAGAGAGTTGAAGGATAAATCTGCTTAACCTTCTTAGCCCAATAAATTCCAGTAATCAGAAGAAATTCTATATAACCAAATAACATTAAAGAATCAAAAAATCTCATTTAGTG
>CAYYFK010000042.1:0-3368 GCA_964471565.1 Candidatus Woesearchaeota archaeon
TTTAATTAACTCTATTTTATACCTTTATAATCTTTATTCTGGACAAGCCCGAAAAGTTTATATATATTAAATGACAAATAGTTTCTACAATGGGAAAATTCAAACTATCTCTGGTTATAATTTTAGTAATGGCCGTATCTCTTAGTGGTTGTTACGCTGGTCCTAAGTATTCTTTAGGATTAGAAGAGTCCTTCGTTTTGGCAAAAGATTGGAAAGAAGCAAGAAGCGAAATCGAATCAAATGGTGGAAAAATTAGACATATTTTTCCTGATAAAAATGTTTTAATTGGTGATGTTCCTATTAATTTTAAATCTAAGAATATAAAGAAGATTTATGATAGAAATTCTGTTGTTCCTAGTGGTGTTGAAAGTGTATTTGTTTCATGGACTAGGATGGTAGATTACAAAGAACTTCCTTTGGAAGAGAAATTGGCTGATATCCCTGATGTTGAACCAATTTATAATGATATGATTATGATTGAAAAGCCTGGTTTGGATCAGTTGAAGTATATTCCTAGGGAAATTCCTTTTGGAGCTGAACCGACTGACACTAGCTCATTTTTTATTGGGGATATTAGTGTAAATGTTATTTTTCCTGAGAGTGATGAAACTGTATGTATAAATCCACCAAGTTGTACTGAGTTTGGCCCTGATTCTGAAGATTGGACTGACTTAGAGATTCAAAATGTAAAAGATGAAATTCTTGCTGGAATGGACTGGTGGGCTTTAAGAGAACCTAATGCCCATTTAGCTTTTGTTTATAATTATGAAGAGCAGATCTCTACTGGATTGGAACCTATTGAAGAGAGTAGTGTGTTTAGAGATTTTTGGATAAATGATGTTATGGTTAATTTGGGATATGGACCAGAAGTATTTCCTGCAACCCCATTGGTTTATGATTATTTGAACTATCAAAGAGACTCTGACGGTTGTGATTGGAGCTTTGTTGCTTTTGTTATTGATTCTAGTAATGATGTCGATGGGAAGTTTGCTGATGGGAAGTTTGCATTTACAGTTGGAAATATTCATGGGGGAGGCCCGTATTCGGTAATGACTTATGATAATTATTATTATGGTATAGACAATATGGATGTTGTAACTGCTCATGAAACTGGACATATTTTTGGAGCGTTGGATGAATATGATTCTTGTAGCTGTGATAGTCAGTCTGGTTATCTTTATTATGAAAACCAAAATTGTGAGAATGGTTGTTATCTCAACGAGAATTCAATTATGGGGAACGGAAATATTATTGCTGCTTTTGTGAATGGTGCTGTCGATTATTATGCTAGGGGCCAAGTTGGTTGGCAAGATAGTGATGTCGATGAAATTTTAGACATTGAGGATACTATTCCAAGTATTTGGTTAAACCAATATATTCCAATTGAGGATGATTTTTACTTTGATGGAGATAGTTTGGTTAATTTCTTTCCTGCAGAGAATCCTTACTATAATGATATTACAATAAATACAATTGCAAATGTTGAATATAGATATCAACCGGAAAGTCAAGGGTGGACTGAATGGTTTGATACAAATGCAACCGATGGTCTTTTTGATTCAGCTCAGGAATTATATAATTTCCTTTTAGAGAATCTTCCAGGAGGAGATTATACAATTCAATCTAAAGCTACAAATAACGTTGGAAATTATAATGAAAGTAATTTTAGATATATTACTGTTACTTCTTTGCCTCCTACTTGTGATGATACAGATGGTGGATTCAATATATTTGAGAGAGGTATAGTTATAGATGATTATGGTGAATATACCGACGAGTGTACTGGACAATATTTGCTTGAGTGGTTTTGTGGAGAAGATGGAACAGATGCTAGCGAAGTCTATTGTAAATATGGATGTAACTCTGGAGCCTGTAATAAAAACTCTCCATTATTTGTGAAATTTATGACATAAAATAGTCTATCTATAAAAAAATAGTAATATTTATAAACTTCTTTTCTTTTTGTTTGGTTATGATGAAAAAAGAGAATCTAGTCGCAATTTTGGTTCTTGCCCTTATTATTCTTGTCGCAATATTTTTAATCTCTTACTCATCTGATTTCAAGCAAATTATTCAAGGATTGGCAGCTATTCCTGGTGAAGGCGAGGATTGTACTTGTGATGGGATAAAAATGAATACTTGTGTTTCTGGAAGCTCTCCAACTTACTGTCTTGGTTCTGGCAATCCTGTTACTTGCAGTTTAGTTGATAATTGTGGAGCATGTGGCTGTCCCAGTGATACTTCTTGTCACCAGAGTGGATCTTGTCTAGCCGGTGGAGATGGAGGAGGAAGCGGAAGCATTGATGGATGTTCTAATGGCACGTGTATAGATGAAGATGGAGATGGAATCTCAGATAATTGTGGAAGTGGAGGTGTTTGTATAAATGGTTGTTGTGAGGCTTCTACTTGTGGTGATGGAGTTTGTGATTATCGAGAAGAAAGATGTGATAGCCCATTAAACTGTTTTGAGGATTGCGAAGGAGGAATTGGGAAACTTGGGGCTTGTGGAGCCAAAAAAATTTGTGTTGAGATGTTCGAAGGTGCTGGATATGGGTTTTGTAGCGATTATGAAGCTCCAATTGATGCCTGCCCAGATGGAACTATTCCTGAAAGTTGTTCAATTGTTACGTATGGAGGATATTGTCAATATGATTCAGATGCGGAAGATTATTTGCTAACTGGTTCGTGTGGAGGTTTATGTCCTTGCCCAGAAAATTATATTTGTGAAGATGATGGTTTTTGTATAGAAGGGTTTTTTGATGAAACAGAGGAAATTTTAGAAAGTCCAGTTATTATTGAAGATTATTGTGAATATGTTGGAGGAAAATGTCAGGAAGAATGTTCAAGTGGTTACTTCCCTTTAAATGTGGATGAATATTCTGAATTAGTGGAGGATTGTCAAAATGAAAATCCGGGTTATACCTGTTGTTATCCATATAAAAATGATGATGTAAATGACTGTGAGTATTATGGTGGAAGCTGTTTGGCTAGTTGTGGAGAAGATTATTATTATGCCAATGTTGGTTATATAGATGATGAGTGCACATATTATGGAAACACTGGAGATATCTGTTGTATTCCCTATGAAACTCAAGTGGGAGAAAATACAGAAGAAGTAGAAATAGATGGAGGAAATTGGATTAATTCTTTATTCAGTGATGAAGCGAGTGAAGATAGAAAAGAGAGAAATGTTGGGCTAAGTGAAAATATAAGTTTAAATAGGGGAGTAATTACAGGCATAGCATTAACAATTGCAGCATTAGGATATTTAATATACTTATCTTTTTTGAAAAAAAAGAAAAGAAAAAGGTGATACAGAACCAAAAAATTTATAAATGAAAGTTTTTATACACTTTTAATTCATTCTA
>CAYYFK010000043.1:0-3301 GCA_964471565.1 Candidatus Woesearchaeota archaeon
GATTTAGACGAAACGGAACGAGGTGAGGGTGGATTTGGGCATACAGGAAAATAAGGAAAAATATGAGCACAAGAGCAGATATCATAACTAGAAGAACTTATAATAGGCCGTTAAATGAAGAAGGTACAGAATTTGAAACATGGGAACAAACAGTTGGAAGAGTAATACAGCATCAAGCATATTTATGGGAGAACGCAAAAGATGGGAGCACCCTTAACCCCTCTGAATGGAATGAACTAGCCGAATTACAAAAAATATTAGTGGAGAAGAAGGTTGCTGTAGCTGGTCGCACATTATGGTTAGGTGGTACTGATATATCTAAAGAGATTGATATTAGCCAATTTAACTGTACTGCTATTGATGCAAGTACTATTCAATCTATTGTAGATATTTTTTGGTCTTTATTGAATGGTGCTGGAGTAGGTTTTCGACCCGTCTCCGGAACACTAACCGGTTTTAGAAATATTATTCCGGAAATTAATATTATTGCTTCTAAAAGAAGTCCGCAAGATAAAGGTAGGGAAACTAATACAGAGACTTATGACCCTGATACTAAGGAATGGTACATTGGGGTTGGGGATTCAGCAAGAGCCTGGGCTAAGGTTCCTGGAAAAATTCTAGCACTAAAAGAAAGAGTTGATAAATTAACTATTGATTTTAGTGAAATTAGAGGTGGAGGAGTTAGGCTGAGGAATTATGGTTGGATTAGTCAAGGAGACGTGGGTTTTAGAAAAGCTATAAAAAGTATTGTAGATATTATGAATAGAAGAGCGGATGCGTTACTATCTACTTTAGATATTCTAGATATAGTTAATCTTTTAGGAACTGTTTTATCTACTAGACGTTCTGCGCAAATTGCCATATTGGATCATAGTAATCCTGATTGGCGCGCTTTTGCTAATGCCAAAAATCATATTTTTAGTGATAATGGATCAGAAACTGGATTAGAACATAGAACTCAAAGTAATAATTCTATTCTTTTTGATGTTAAACCTAATAAGAAAGAACTTACTAAATTAATGTTTGACATGGATAAAGGAGGTAAGGGGGAGCCTGGATTAATTAATGGAAAAGCCATGAAAGAGAGAGCTCCTTGGGCAACCTTAATGAATCCTTGTGTTACTGCTGATACTTTAGTAACTACCTCTAAAGGATTAAGAACTGTCGAATCCTTAATAGATAAACCTTTTAATGCTATTATAAATGGAAATAAGTATAAATCTTTAAAAGGTTTTTGGTATACTGGAAATAAAAAAGTATATAAATTAAATACTAAAGAAGGTTATAGTGTAAAAGCTACTAAAAACCATAAAATTCTTACTGCTGAAGGCTGGGAAGAGCTCCAAGATATTAATATAGGCGATAAAGTTCTTATATCTACGGGACTGTCTAATAGCTATATTAAAAATCAAGATGCTTTCGATAAAGGTTGGTTAGTAGGGGAAATTGTTGGAGATGGGGGCTATAACCCTTCAAAGTATCCTACATATGTAGGTTTTTGGGGGGACTCTCAGAGGGAAATGTTTGATAAGGCTTATAGTATAGTAGATAAGCTCCCCGGATCTAGACTACTAAAGAAAGATAAAAAAGTAAATAAAGATAATGGTAGATTATCTCTAGCATCTATTAGCTTGGATAAATTATGTAAACCCTACTTAGATAAAGGCACTAAAGAGTTACGAACCGAGTTACTGGAAGAATCTAATAGTTTTATTAGAGGTTTTTTAAGAGGGATATTTGATGCAGATGGCTCTGTACAAGGAAATTTAAAAAAAGGTGTCAGTATAAGATTAACTCAAACCTCTTTAAAAAGGTTAGAGGCTATTCAGATATTACTATTAAGTTTAGGTATAGTATCTACTATTTATAAAAATAGAAGGCCTGCAGGAAAAAGAGAACTACCAGATGGTCAGGGTGGTTCTAAATTATATGACTGTAAAGCTACACACGAAATTGTAATAGCTAAAAAAGCTTTTCAAACTTATATGGAATTGGTAGGTTTTAATGAGCCCGAGAAGTTAGATAGAGCAAAACTTATAGAGAAGAGTAGGAAGCGGATTCCATATAAAAACTCTAAAGAGGTTACAGTTACTTCAGTAGATTTTGTAGGTACAGAGAGTGTTTATGATTGCACTGTAGAGGATATACATAGGTTCTCAGCTAATGGTATTATAGCCCACAACTGTGCGGAAATATTGCTCCCCTCTTCAGGAGGGACTTGTAATCTAGTAAGTATTGACTTGGGTAAGTTCAAGGGGGATAATGCTAACTTATATAAAGCAGCAAAACTTATCGCAAGAGCTAACTATAGACAATCTTGTGTGGAGTTAGAAGATGGAATACTTCAAGAAACTTGGAAACTTAATGCGAAACATTTACACTTATGTGGTGTCTCTCTTATGGGTATTGTTAAACGCCCTGATATGGGTAGTTATGAGTATAGGCGTCTTGAGCGTGTTATTACTAATGCTGCCTATAGCATGGCTAAAGAATTAGATATGCCTTACCCTAAAAATGTAACTACGGTGAAACCAGAAGGAACCCAATCTAAGTGTTATGATTCTACAGAAGGAATGCACAAGCCTCTAGGGAAGTACATTTTTAATAATGTAGCTTTCTCAAAACATGATCCGCTTTTAGATACTTTGAAAGAGGCAGGGTATAATGTATTTGCCCACCCTTATGATGACAGTGCTAAACTAGTTACACTACCTATTAGTTATGAAGATGTTGATTTTGATCTAGATAAAAATGGTAAAGAAGTTAATCTAGAGTCTGCTATCAGCCAATTAGAAAGGTATAGAATGTTAATGGATAGCTATTGTCATCAGAACGTTTCATGCACTATTAGTTATGATACGGAAGAGTTACCAGATATAGTAGATTGGTTGGATAAATATTGGGATAGCTATGTAGCAGTTTCTTTCTTGAAAAGAAACGACCCAACAAAAACTGCTAAAGACTTGGGATATCCATACTTACCACAGGAAGTGGTAGATAAAGAAGTATATGACAAGTATGTTAGTAAACTAAAAGAAGTAGAATTATTAAACAGTTTTGAGGAACTAAAGGACGACGATTGTGCGTCAGGAGTTTGTCCTGTAAGATAATAAAAAACCCACTAAGCGAAAGCCTAGTGGGTTTTTTATTATCGTCTTATTGATATTGGTAGCGAATAATTACTATACCTGAGCCACCTGCTGCTCCATTTCGCCCGCAACAACACCTGTAGCAGCTACTTTATTCTTTAATCGTGCCCAATCTACCTGAGCATTTGAATCAATGACTTCAATATCATTTA
>CAYYFK010000044.1:0-2981 GCA_964471565.1 Candidatus Woesearchaeota archaeon
TTCTTTTTTTATTTCGAAGTGATTCTCTCCAGGTATATAGTGAATCATTTCTTTCTTTGCAGCTTCTTTTAATGCTAGTTCTGATTCTGCAGAGCAAGGGAAGATTATATGATTGGGAAATTCTTTTTTTAATTCTTCATAGTTCTTTTCTGAGCCAGGGATATCTATTTTATTTGCTGCTATTATCATAGGTTTTGTTTCTGCTCTTAATTTTGAAGCAAGTTTAAACATTTCTTCTTCTGACCAAGTAGTAGGATTTTCTGGTAGGTCTTTTGCATATTTTTTAACCATGTCTTCAGTTACCCTTAAACCTGATAGTTGCTTTGCTAATGCTTTTGAAATTTCTAAATGCTCTTGTTGTACTGTTCTAGAAAATTTTTCCCAACCTTTTTTTAGAATTCTTAAATACCACATGTCTAGTTCGAATTCTAAGAATCTTATATCGTTTGATGGACTGTATGATAATACTGGGACTGGCTCTCCTTTTTCATTTGTTGAACCAGAAATATCAACTACATGTATTAGGGCATCTGCTTGATTCAAATCATCTAAAAATTGATTGCCCATTCCTGTGCCTTCGTGTGCCCCTGGAACTAATCCTGCTACATCTAGTAAGTCTACTGGGACAAATCTAAATTTATCTATAGTGAAACCTTCTCTTGGATTTGAAGGTTTACCATATTCTTGAGCTATGTCTTTTATTTTTACATGTCCTGCTCCATGGTTTGGTTTTATTGTTGTGAAGGGATAATTAGCTATGTCTATATTTGCTAAGGTCATTGCCTTGAAGAAAGTTGATTTTCCTGATGATGGTTTTCCCACGATGCCGATTAACATATTTTTGTAAAAATAGAAGTTTATTTAAATAACTTTGTTTTCCCGTTCTTATGTTTCCTTTTGAACATTTTGTGGTGATTTGGATTGTTGCTTCGATAATCCAAAAAGTTTCTCAAACAAAAATCTCTAGATTGGGTTGGGGATTATTATTTTTTGGATCTGTTCTTCCAGACATAGATTATCTATTTGTTTGGATATTTAATAGCCCAATTCACAGAACGTTTACCCACTCATTTGTATTTGTTATACTTGGATTCTTTGTAAGTTATTTTATTTTGAAACAGTATAAATTGGAGAAAGAAGCTATCTTTTTTTCTATAGGATTGTTTAGTCACCTAATTTTAGACATGTTTATTTTTCCAGGTTTGATGTTATTTTGGCCAATAGGAACTTTGTTTTCTTTTTATGGATTAACTAATACATTTGTAATGCCAGTCGTTACAATTGAGACTTTGAACCTGTATGTTAAGTGGCTTTTGTTTGATATTGTCTTGGGAATTTTTTGGTTGAGTTATTTGTATTTTAAGGGAAAAATTAATTTTTAGAAAGTTTTATATATTAAATTTTAGTCTTTTTTTATTGAGGGCCCGTAGCTTAGTCTGGTTTATAGCACTGGTCTTATATGACGGTTATCGATTATGTCGATAGCTTGCTAAGAACACCAGAGGTCGCCGGTTCAAATCCGGTCGGGCCCACTCACTCTTTGGAAAGTTTTAAAAAGGTGTTATTTTCTCAATTCAATATGCTCCTGTAGTGTAGTCCGGCCAAGCATATGTGGTTTTCGTCCACATGACCCGGGTTCAAATCCCGGCGGGAGCATACTTTTATTTTTAGAAAGGTTTATAAAAAGTGATTAAGCATTCAAATTTACAAAATGAAAAGAAGTAGTAACCGTTGGAAGAAAAAAGGTCAGATGCGTTGGAAGTGGCAACGTAAAAAGATGAAGAAAGAGAAGAGAAAAAGAAAGGGCAACTAATTAGAATTCTATTTACCACTTTTTCATCAGAAAACTTTATAAAGGAGATGCATTCTCATTTCAATACATTTCGTTGATGAAGAGTGTTTCTTCTGAGAAATTTTATGAGTACTTAATTAATGCAATTGAGTATGATGTATGAACAAAGTCAAACTTAGTAGTGAAACTAAACCAATTTTAAATAAGGTATGCGATACAATTCCCGTTGATCCTGCGGGAGGTTGCTGCTATTGGAATTCGAATTAGCCATGCAAGTCAGGGGGTTTTCGGACCACCGGCGAAAGGCTCAGTAACACGTCAATAATCTGCCCTTAGATTGGAGATAACTTCGGGAAACTGAAGCTAATATCCAATACGAGATTGATACTGGAAAGTGCTTTCTCTGAAACGTAAGGTCTAAGGATGAGTTGGCGGCTGATTAGGCTGTTGGTGAGGTAACGGCTCACCAAACCGATGATCAGTAGGGGAGATGAGAGTCTTAGCCCCGAGAGGGACACGGAGGTACTTGTCCCAGTCCTAAGGGATGCAGCAGGCACGGAACCTTTACAATGCGGGAAACCGTGATAAGGGAATTCCAAGTGCTCTATCAATGATAGGGCTTTTGTCAAGTGTAAGGAGCTTGGCGAATAAGTGGTGGGCAAGACTGGTGCCAGCCGCCGCGGTAACACCAGCGCCACAAGTGGCAACCATGTTTATTGGGTCTAAAGCGTCCGTAGCCGGTTTGATAAATTTCTTGTGAAATTGTTCAGCTCAACTGAACAGCGTGCAAGAAAGACTGTCGAACTTGAGACCGGGAGGAGACAAAGGTATTCCAGGGGGAACGGTAAAATGTAATAATCCTTGGAGGACCACCAATGGCGAAGGCATTTGTCTAGAACGGTTCTGACGGTCAGGGACGAAAGCTAGGGGAGCAAAACGGATTAGATACCCGAGTAGTCCTAGCTGTAAACGCTGCGAGCTAGGTGGTGCATATTCTTCGAAAATGTGCAACGCCTAAACGAAGGTGTTAAGCTCGCCACCTGGGAAGTATAGTCGCAAGACCGAAACTTAAAGGAATTGGCGGGGGCTCGCTACAAGGGGTGCGGCGTGCGGTTTAATCTAATTATACACAGAGAATCTCACCAGCAGCGACGGCAGGATGAAGGTCAGATTGAAGGTTTTACCTGAC
>CAYYFK010000045.1:0-2912 GCA_964471565.1 Candidatus Woesearchaeota archaeon
TTATAAAGGCCACTGTAAATTCTTCACTGATGCAAACAAAATTATCACAGGACACACAAGAACTTGAACATGCTTTAGAACAGGCAAAGAAACAGAGAGAAATTTCTATTTCAGAATTCTTCACAAAGAACAGACACCTACTAGGTTTCGATAATCCTCTAAAATCTTTATCAACAACAATAAAGGAAGGAGTTGATAATGCTTTAGACGCATGTGAAGAAGCCAATATACTTCCAAACATAAAGGTACAAATTAAACAAACAACGCCAGATAGATTCTTAGTTATTATTGAAGATAATGGTCCGGGAATTGTAAAACAACAAATCCCAAAAATCTTTGGAAAATTACTATACGGATCTAAATTCCACAAACTTTCACAAAGCAGGGGCCAGCAAGGAATAGGAATTTCAGCTGCAGCATTATATTCACAACTAACAACAGGAAAACCAATTAAAATTACTTCTAGGATAGGAAAAAACAAGCCTACACAATATTATGAGTTACATCTAGACACAAGTAAAAATGAACCAGAGATAACTAAAGAAGTAGAAACCTCTTGGGACAAAGAACATGGAACAAGAGTGGAGATGGAGATGGAGGCAAAATATCAAAGAGGAAAAAGATCTGTCTCAGAATATATAAAATACACCGCAATTGCAAATCCACATGCAACACTATCATTAGTAGAACCAGATGGTACAAAACAAGAGTACCCGAGAGCCACAACAAGCCTTCCAATTAAACCAAAAGAAATTAAACCACATCCGGACGGAATAGAGCTAGGTATTTTAATTAATATGTTAAAATCAACAGATGCAAGAACATTACAATCATTTTTAACAAATGAGTTTTCCAGAGTGGGAAGTGGAACGGCAAAGAAGATTTGTGAAGATGCTAATCTATATCCAAACTCACGACCATCCAGAATTGCAAAGCAAGAAGCAGACAATTTATTAAGTGCAATGAGAAAACAAAAGTTTATTGCCCCTCCAACAGATTGCCTATCACCTATTAGCGAAGAATTACTAAAAAAATCTCTAAAAAAAGAGTTTGATGCAGAATTTTATACGGCAGTTACAAGGCCAGCATCAGTATACCGGGGAAATCCATTTAGAATTGAAGCTGCAATCGCATATGGAGGATCATTAGAAAAAGATAAACCTGCAGAGATAATTAGATTTGCAAATAGAGTGCCACTTCAATACCAACAGGCAGCTTGTTCGGTAACAAAATCTGTAATAAGAACAAAATGGAAACAATATGGATTACACCAATCTAACGGAAACATACCAGTTGGTCCAGTAGTAATTACGGTGCATATAGCTTCAGTTTGGGTTCCATTTACATCAGAGTCTAAAGAAGCAATTGCTCATTATCCAGAAATAATTAAAGAAATAAAATTAGCAGTACAAGAATGTGGAAGGCAGCTGGGTAAATATATGAGAAAGCAGCACAAGGAAAAAGATGCAGCACAAAAACAATCCTATTTAGAAAAATATGTGCCAATAATTGGAGAAGCACTAAAAGAAATACTCCCAGATACAAAACCAACAATAGTTGGTAAAAATTTAAAAGATGTATTAGAGAAAGCTAGAAAATGAATGAAGTCGTAAAACAAATAAAAACTACCGCAACGAAGGTTAGGGAAAAGATAAACAAAAAGAAAAAGCCAGAAATATCCATACCAATTAGGGCTTTAAGTAATGTTAATTATGATCCAAAAAAAGGATTCTTTGAATTAAAAGGTGGAAAGAAAGTAAGGGCACTAACTGTAAATACAATAAAATCTTTCGCTCAGACACTAAAAATGATGGCCCTTTCAAAAAATATAGTTGAATCTGATGATATGGCAACAAAGAGAGAGGCATATTACGTTTCAAAAAATTGGGGAGAAGCCGGATTTAAAGAGCAACCAGAATCGGATGCAGTAATGGATGATATTGAAGCAATGTTTATGGTTAATAGAGAACAGTTAGGTTTTATTCCAGAAGAAAAAGGAGGAGACATTGCAGGAAGTTTAATAGTTATTGACAAAGACCCAACAACTGGAAAAGAAATAAAAATTGATTGTACAAAGTTTGGTTCAGGAGCATATTCTATTCCTTCATCTGTAGAGGAGTTAAAATTTGAAACAAAAGCAAAATTTATCTTAGCTATAGAAACTGCAGGTATGTTTCAACGTTTAGTTAAACATAATTATTGGAAAAAGACGAATTCCATTTTAATAAGCATGGGTGGAGTCCCAACAAGAGCATGTAGAAGATTCATAAGACGTTTAGCAGATGAAAAGAAAATTCCAGTCTATGTTTTCACAGACGGAGATCCATATGGGTATATGAGTATATACAGGACATTAAAGGTAGGATCTGGAAATGCAGCACACATAAATAAATTCTTTTGTGTTCCTCAAGCAAGGTTTTTAGGAGTTACCCCACAAGATATCGCCGATTATAAATTACCTACTCATCCACTAAAGGAGGTGGATAAGAAAAAAATAAAGGATGTAATAAAAAACGATCCATTTGTAAAACAACATAAAGAGTGGGGAAAAGCATTACAACAAATGCAAAAAATAGGACAAAGAGTAGAACAACAAGCATTGGCAGCCCACGGACTAAATCACGTTATTGAGAAATATCTACCAGACAAACTAAAAAACGTTAAAAAATTCTTACCATAACTTTTATAAACAAAATTAGTTCACATTTCTATACGCCTCAGTAGCTTAGCCTGGTGGAGCGCATGGCTGTTAACCATGAGGTCGGAGGTTCAAATCCTCCCTGGGGCGCTCTATAATCGTTAATTTTATAAAAGAAAATTAGTCTTCACTTATTTGTGGCCCGGTAGCTTAGCCTGGTGGAGCACTCGACTGATAATCGAGAGGTCGTCGGTTCAAATCCGATCCGGGCCAT
>CAYYFK010000046.1:0-2865 GCA_964471565.1 Candidatus Woesearchaeota archaeon
TAACATCGGGCTTAAAAGAAGTTTTGATTTCCCTCGTGAGCAAATTTTTCTCTCGAAAATTAGGCAACCCAAATTTTCAGAGCTAGAAAAATTTGTGATAGAGCTGGAAATCAAAATTTGGAGAAATTGGGGAAAATGCTTGGCATTTTAGCGTCAGCGACCCAATTTCTCTTTTAAGCCCTGTTAAATACTTTTCCCATACGCAGTGTGGGAAAATTGCGTCCGCAAAGTAAAATTTCCATTTCCAATAGATTCTGCCGAAGGCAGACTAAAGTTTAGGGGGAGTTCCATTTTATCTAGCTCGAAGAGCCTTTAGAAACAAGAAGCTAAGGGCAATTTCTATTATGAATATGTTGTTATACATATTTGATGCTGAGCATCATCAATATCATTTCTTTTGAGATGAATTTCTTTAACTAGGGGAATTTCAGATTCATCGTTTATTATTAATTCCATCTTAAATTGTACCCAGTTATCATTTATATTATTTGGATAAAAGATGCTATTTACGGATGTAAAAAAAGTATTTTCTGATTTATCCGGACCAATGAATTTAGCATTAGGTAAATCTTCTTTTGTTTTTGCTGTTCTTATTTGAAATTTAATTTCTGCATTATTGGAATTCTCAACAAGCCAACTTATAGTTCCACTAGTAATGTTACCAAGATTGTATGGTTTTGAATTGAGATATCCTTCTTTTCTAATAGAAGATTTGTATATATTTCCAAATTGCTGTAAAAATTCCCCATCTGCAAAACTATCTGTCAGTCCTAAAAAGAGTTGATTATTATAATTAACAATTGGAAAATTAATATCAGGATAATTTTTAACAAACGTATTTTTTGAAAATTCTTTTATCCAATTCTTTCCGTCTTTAGAAGAATAGATTTCATAAGATTCTAACATCATTGAGCCAATACTCATTTTTTTGTCATTGCAGTTAAATTCACCTGGGATGTTGAAATTACCAACCATAACAGCAACATACAATTTTCCATTAACAGTTTCTAATTCAGCTATTCGTCTTGAGGTCTCTTCACTTGATGGGACAAAATCATTAAAGAACTCTACTGGATTAAAGTTTTCCCCATCTTCTGTTTTATATAGTCCTCCGTTATTTCCAGCAACGAATAAACTTCCTTTAAATTCTTTTGATATTCCAAGATTAAGAGGATAAGAGATTAAATCATAATCTTTAACACTGCCTTCACCATTATATCCCCACATAAAATACTCTATTTGGCAATTGGGATCTTCTTTAGGATTACAACCACCTTGTTTAGGACCTGTTAAGTATAATAAATTGTTCCATACTGTTAATGAAGTTGGCTGTGCTGGGCCTAATTTTAGTTTTTGTTCATAACTTTCAGCTTCAAAAGGTAAACGAGTTCCTCCACTATTATAATCAGTAGGATTTTTGACAACGACAAGCCCGTGATTGGTTAAAACATAATATTTACCATTAAAATAAACTGCATCGACTAAATGACCTCCAGGGTCTGGTAAAATCTTATGGCGGTGCCACGAACCATCATATACAAACAATTCATAATTATTACCTGAAGTTGGGTCCAAGCCTGGAACAAGAATATTATCGTTTCCATATCTTACGTGTTGTATTCCTTGTTGTTTAAAATAATCAAAATCACCTATTGGAGAACAAAGATTATTTTGAATATTGCAAGGATGTTCATAAACCTCTCCCTTATCTTCACATGAAGAGTGATCATTTGTTCCAAAATATAATTTATCATTCCAAACAGCCATATCTGTGATATAGACCCTTCCAGTTGTTTTACAATAAGGTTGATTTGGAATAGAATATGTTGCACAACTAATATCTTGAATATTATTCTCCAATTGCAAGTAACCATCTTCTGTTATTACTATATTATTTAGCTCCTCATAACATTCTTCATTTTCTATGCTTCCTATTCCAACTTCTGAGAAATGTGATAATTCAGCACTTAAAGTGTTAGTTGCAGTATCTATGTCTGTTACTAATGGCTTCCATTTAGTGCCTTCTTCTCTTATCAATATTTTAAGACTATTTACATCAAAATTTACTGGCAAATTCAAATTCGTATAATCTAATTTTAGTATCAAGGGAGGATCAAAGGTAGCTCCAGAAGGTTGAAGTTTATAGATAACCGGACTGAATATGTTCGGATCATTATCAGAACTAATGGTGTTTATTTGAATATCTGAGATAGGATTGTTGTCTAATAAAGCATTAACATTAGCTGGAATATCTACTTGTAAAATATCGTCATCTGAATTAACACTATCCTGTTGATTTGTTATTGGCACAATTTCTTGTAAACTCAATTGAGATGTGAATTCATTAATTCTAGCAGATGTTTTGCCCTTTGATATTGTTAGAGGATAATTTATTTCTACATTAGCAACTTTATCAGAAATTTGAACATTCGAGGTAATTCTTCCCTCTTGAATTTTAAAACCTTGTTCTTTAAAAGTTTGCAGGTTGCAATGAGCTAAATGATTTGTCAGATATTTATTTAAGTTTGTTTCATCTAATCCCGCGTATAATATACCTTCTTTTAATGAAATATCTAAACATGAGGAAACATATGTATTTATTGGTTCAATATTGAAAGCAAAGATTTCCTGAGTTTCTTGTTCTAATTGAGATTGTTTGATAGAGTTTGAAATGTAAAACAAGAATGCAAATTCAAAAACTATTACAATGCATATGATAATAAATAAAGTTATTTGACCTCTTTTCTTCATAATTTAATTGATAAATAACAAACTATATAAAATTATTGATAAAATGGTTTTTAGAAATTGCCCCTTAACAAATAAATCTCTTTTGCAAAGCAAAAGACTATATGTGCGAAGCAC
>CAYYFK010000047.1:0-2763 GCA_964471565.1 Candidatus Woesearchaeota archaeon
AGGAATGAAAGATTGGAAGGCAAAAGAAGTTGTTGTTTCAACAAGACAAATGGTAATGCTAAAAGATAATACAATTAATCGTAGTGATTACTTTGTTGAGTATAAAAACGTTCCTCGATAGAAAAAGATCTAAAAATAATAAAAAGAATGGTAAACAACTCCCATGAGCGTATTAGAAGTAGGAACAGTTATATGCGATAATGAATATAAAGAGGACATAGGACTGGTAGTAGAGATAGGATGCCCAGGAGACACAGGTGATGGTTGGTACCACTATAGAGTATGGTCAGTATATGGAAATGCGCTTCAATGGTTTGGGAGACACTATGTAGAGAATGGGTGTACTGTATTAGGAAAGAAAAGAATAACCAGCAAAGTTAGAAGAAAGTCCTACAGTTGAGCAACAAGAATCCCAACGTCAAAACAGTAGTGGTACACACACTAAACCCAGAAGCAAAAAAGAAGTGTGATGCTCTAGGTAAAGAAAAAAGAGAAGAGATGCTGGAACTGATTGACTCCCTAGAGAAGAAATGGAAGAAGCAATTAGAGAAGACAGCAATACTAAAAGCATACTTTGATGTAGACATAGACGAAAAGGACGTACATGGTTGTGGTCCCACCAAACAAAAAGGAAATAAAAAGAGCAAAAAGCGCTCTAATAAAAAAAGAGAACTATATAGGCAATTTGGGGAAGTGACTTAGTACACCCCCTAAAAACGTTTGTAAATAGGTAAGATTTAAGGGATATAAAATGATTGACTTAACGCTCGAACAGCACGTGCAATTGCTTATCGAAGAGTGGGACATTCCAGACGCGCGAAAGAACATGGAAAGACGCGCCAATGTAAGGTGGTTGCTGCGCAATATTAGCGCCAACAATAGTGACCGAGATAACTTGTCGCACGTCAAAACATGTTTGCGCGCGATACTAGACAGCAGGAGAGAGATAAATGAATAGTATACTTAAGAGGGTTATTATTATGCAATGCGCGGTCAGATGGATGTTGTTTGCCTTTGCAATTACGCTTTGGTCGAATACCCAGGTACCATTATATATTATTGGCATGCCAGTAGTCATGACCTTTGTTGCCAATGCGTACTGTACTATCCTGGTGTATAATTATAAAATAACTCCCCGGGTTAATACCCTAGAAGAATCATATAAAAGAGACCGGGATAACATCAACGAATTATTGTATACTATAGCGCGCCTAGAACCCCGGGATAATCAACAGGTTACGACCGCCGCTAACCCCCGGGAATTGCTAGCATAAAAGTGCGACATGCCGATGGGATCTGCGAGAGATCCGCGACAAGAGAAGAAAAATAATTAATCAATAGAATCAGGGGTTTATCGGGAATCGACATTAAGCACCGATCAAATGCTTGACATTGCCAGTAGTGTATGTTATAATAGTGATGCGAAAAGTGATCTCTGTTTTCATCCTGATTTCAGAGACTTATGACCCCGGCGCTGAAAACGCCAACAAAACCGAGGACTTAGACCATGACTAAAAAACGTATTACTTCCAAAGACTTGCAAATCTCCTTTCTTATGGGGGGGTTAGCAGAAGTTAATGATAGCATTAAGGGCAGCAAGACCCCGGGCAAAAAGGTGTGGAAAGACACGCTTGTAGCGCTCGATGCCATGGGTATTGAAACGGGCGAGTTTGCCGCCGCTGTAACTGCTATGTTTCCTGCTAGCGGTAAAGGTCGCGGCAAGCAACAACCGACTGAAGGCGAGAAGCGCACTTATAGTGTGCAAGTCGTTAGAAATTCAGCACCTTTTATCCGCTTGCCGCTCTCCATTTTGGGCGTTGAGCGCGGTCAAGAGGTCAACGTTACGTTTAGCACCAAGGGTGTGCGCGTAACTGCCTAATAATAAAATAAAAAAATGAAATAACCAATAGAATAATATTAAGCACCCTTCGGGGTGCTTTTTTTTGTCTTATAACCTTTTATTTTATATAGTAAAAACCCATGGAGGGGGGGAGGGGGTACCCCCGAATCTATGTCTAATCATAGGGATTTAGCGTATAGCGCGCCTAAGTACACGCTCGATATGCCTAAGAAAATTTTCCAAATTTAAAATTTTTTCCAAAATAAAAAAATGGTACTTTTGAAACCTATTTATTAACAGCACAAGGAGCATGCCATATGAAAATTGCAAAAAAACAACTCATGAAGGTCATTGAAGAAGAGATACAAAGATACATGGAAGGACTCCAGGAAAACGATGACGACTTTGAACTTGAAATAGGCGAACCTAGAGTATATACTACCAGAGTGCACGATGGCAAAAAAGTGCAAATGAGTGTAGAAGATGCAGAGAAGTTTGATCTGCACAAAAAGAAGCAGAATGCAAAATGGCGCAGACGGCGAAACAAGAGATTGGCGCAATTAGAAAAAGATAAAAAGTATGGATACGCCGGCGCGCCAGCAGCAAGAGAATAAATGCCCAAGAAGATTAAACTAGTACTATCAGGATCAGGAACACGCTACCCGGTATTTGCAGGCGCTATAAGAAAACTATTAGAAGACGGATAAGAGATAGAAGAAGTATTAGACGACTTGGATGGCGGATATATGAAGAATATTGTTGAAAGTGATATTAACGGCGTTCGCGTCGTCCCGATAACATACGCGATGAGAGAAGACTAGGTGGATACTATTTCCTAGTTCCACGGGAATGTTAAACATGAAACTTTTAATGGAAAGCTTTAGGAAGTATTTGAATGAGGGTGATGTTAAATTTTCTGGCAT
>CAYYFK010000048.1:0-2754 GCA_964471565.1 Candidatus Woesearchaeota archaeon
TACCTGCAACACTAATTGTAGCTGCTGGTTTATTTTTAAGTCTTGCCCAATCTACCTGAGCATTTGAATCAATGACTTCAATATCATTTACTGTAAGTCCATTTTTTACTTTAAAATTTTTCTGTGACAAAATTCATTCTCCTTTTGTCTTGCCTTTTAAGGCACTTTTAAGGCACTTTTAAACATTTTCTAACCACCCATAAAAACCAGTAGTTTTAGTATTAGTACCTCCTTGAAGTAATAATGATTTCATAATTTAATTTTCCTTTTATTGATATTGATAGCGGATAATTACTATACCTGAACCACCTGCTCCTGACCAAACAGATTCAGTATTGTAAGCACCTCCACCACCTCCACCAGTATTAACAGTAGCACTTCCAGCAGAACCACCACCAGCATGACCACCTCCAGCACCACCACCTCCAGATCCTCCATTACCAGCTATTCCACCTTGTCCGGTAGGTCCGCCTCCACCACCCCCGGCTCTAGTAACTGAAGTACCTGATATTAATGAAGATAAACCATTTCCACCATGACCAGATTGCCATCCAGAACTACTTCCACCTACAGCTCCAGCGCCTCCACCACCGCCGCAAGTAAATGGTCCAAAATATTCCCCAATACCACCATTATTACCTTGTCCAGCAATACCAGTTCCTACAGCACATGTATTACAATGACTAGTACCACCTCCGGAACCTCCATTTCTTCCGGAAGGACTATAACCATAACCACCACCACCACCACCAGTAGATGTAATAGTAGACCAACTAGAATTACCTCCATTACTAGTAGTATTTCTGGCTGATGCACCACCACCTGCTATCGTAACACTATAATTAGTAACTGCAACAGTTGAAGTACCGGTAAGATAACCACCAGCACCTCCACCACCACCACCATTACCTCCACCAGCACCTCCACCAGCAATAACTAAATATTCTACAAAATTATTAGTACCTAAAGAACTAATTGTAAAAGTACCATTGCCAGTGAAAGTATGAATCTTATAGTTACCATCTGTAGTTATAGTACCTCCAATAGCTGATATTCCTACAAAATTTGAACCATTATAAAAGTTATTCCAACTAATTGAGCCAGTAGTAGGAATATTAATATTAGCAGTAATATCAGGTACATAAGCTCCTCCTTTATAGTATTCATTAATACTATGAGGAATAGTACCTCCAAACTCAACTACAATTTCATCTATTGAAATAAATCCTGAAGGTTTGATTGGCATTATTTATATTCCTTTTTAATTAGTATAAAAAATTTTATACTACTAAATCCCAGGCTTGAGTTGTTTCATTCCACATATAAGAATCGAAAGAATCTTCAGGTATTGTTGGATATGGAACAGGTGCTTCCCATTGACAAGTTTCTTCCACTAAATTCCAAGATGGGAAAGGTTGAGGAGGTATAAAAGCATCTCTAGTAGCATCATAAGTATAACCTAGTCCTGCATAATTTTTTCTAAAAGGATTATTAGTAGGGTGTTGATTAGCAATAGTATTATAAGAAGTTTTCTTCCAATCAATACCACCCCATCCTTGTTTTAACCAGTCTACTGTAGCAATTTCACCACCTAGAAGGTCTTCTTGACTATTATCTACTACATTTACTTCGATAACAGTATTAGTTTCATCTAATTTTGCATAATGTGCCATAATTTATTTTTCCTTTATTGATATTGATAGCGAATAATTACTATTCCTGAACCACCTGCTCCTGACCAACTCCCTTCAGAATTGTAAGCACCTCCACCACCTCCACCAGTATTAACAGTAGCATGCCCATAATTAGCAGCTCCATTACCACCACCACCAGCACCGCCAGTACCCGGTACTCCGCCTTGTCCGGTAGGTCCACCACCACCACCTCCAGCAAATGTACCAGCAGTATAGAAAGTTAAACCATCTCCTCCATGTCCACACTGCCATCCAGAACTATTTCCACCTACAGCTCCGGCGCCTCCACCACCACCAGTAGTAAATGGTCCTCCATACTGACCATGGCCTCCATCATTACCTTGTCCAGCAATACCAGTTCCTACAGTACACCAGCAATGACTAACACCACCTCCGGATCCTCCATTTCTACCATTAGGAGAATAACCATAACCACCTCCACCACCACCAGTAGATGTAATAGTAGACCAACTAGAATTACTTCCATTACTAGTAGTATTTGTGGCGGATGGACCACCACCTGCTATCGTAACACTATAATTAGTAACTGCAACAGTTGAAGTACCGGTAAGATAACCACCAGCACCTCCACCACCACCACCATTACCTCCACCAGCACCTCCACCAGAAACAACAAGATATTCTACTTGTGTAGATTCGGTAGCACCTGATCCAAGAGTATTTACAGTAAATGTACCATTACCTGTAAAGGTATGCATCTTATAATTTCCATCATATGAAATACTACCTCCAGAAGCAGTTAAGTAGGAAGCTGTAGTCCAAGAAGTAGTCCAAGATGTAGTAGTTGTTTTACTAGTAGTTCTACTTGTAGTTCTACTTGTATTCCAAGAAGTAGTCCAAGTAGTTGTAGTACTCTTACTAGTTCCTTGACTTGTAGTATGACTAGTATTATATGTTGTAGTCCAAGAAGTTGTAGTACTTTTACTAGTAGTATGACTTGTATTCCAAGAAGTAGTCCAAGTAGTTGTAGTACTCTTACTAGTTCCTTGACTTGTAGTATGACTAGTATTATATGTTGTAGTCCAAGAAGTTGTAGTAC
>CAYYFK010000049.1:0-2717 GCA_964471565.1 Candidatus Woesearchaeota archaeon
ACGCCTTGCAGGCTCTCAACTTCTTCGAAGTTTCGGGGCGACTTAACAGGGCTTAGTTTCAATAAAATTTCCATTTCTATAAAAGAACGAGTCGGGGCTAAAAAAAAGAAAGGGGCTTTGGCTCAACTAAAAGAACCCTCTAGAAAATATCATAATTGCTAATCCTATCAATAATCCAATAACTAAAACTGCGGGCAACAAACAAGCTAAAGCTGCTTTTCCTTTTGATATATTATGTACTTTAGAAAGACCAATAATCATAAGAATAATTGAATAGACTATTGCTAAGAATCCAACCATTGGAACAACACTTAATATCAAATATGGAATCATACTATATGCGTAGACATTATATGAACTTGAATATGCTCCCTCCCCTTTAAATGCAATGATTAGAGCATGAATTAAACCAGAATATGCAAAAGTCATTATCAGGCCAATTCCCAACATTACAAAGGGTAGTGCTGAATATAAAAAACCAAATCCGCCGAGACCACCATATCCTCCAGACATCATGCTCATCATTCCAAATGAAAAAGCATAACTGATGACTGAAAAGAAAGCCCCAACAATAGCATACATCAAAAGTGAATTTTTTATTCCTTGTTCTAATTTTACTTTCTCAAAGAACAAATTAGGATCAGAAAAAATATACTTTATTTTATCCCAAAATCCAAAATCAGTATTATTCTCTACCATTATTAAATAATCTAAACTCCATCACTAATAAATCTTTCGTTTTCGAAAACTTTATATAGGAACGTATTCATTTATATTTAGGATGAACAAAAAAGGGGAAGTCAAAGCTCAGTATATTTTTTATATAATAGGAATTATATTTCTATTTGCTACTGTAGCATATTTCTCATATGAATATCTTTTCAATCTTTCAGATATAATTAAAACAATCATATTAGTCTGTCTGACTATCGTTTTTTTCTTTGTAGCAGACTTTATGGCGGAGAGGGAAGTATAAAATGGCTTGGTATCCATTTTTAGGATATGGAATTTTTTGGATTGGATTAGTTGTATCTATAATCCTTTATGCAATGAAAAGAAAATTTTACCCTATAATGTACTTAATCTCGGTTTCATTATACATTTTCACTGTCGCATTTATTATTGATGTTTTTGAACTATCTAAAAATGGAATTCTCTTGACATTGGCTTTCTCTGCTCTGGTAATGATTGGATTAGGAATCTATCTTTCAAAAAAATTCCAGAAATGAGAAAATGAACATTAAACTTACACTAGGGATATTTTTACCATTGGCACTAATTTTATTGTTAGTAATTTTAAGCACAGCCAATATTGGATTTTCTTTAGAAAAACAAGATATTACTTCTGTTCAATTTTCTTCTTTATTTGTAGATAAAAATTCTCCAAAAAACAACATTCCAATACAAACAATAACAATAACTAATGATTTCTTTTTACCAAAAAGATATGAACTTCCAAAGTTAATCGTTTGTTTGAATGATAAAGAAGGAATTAAACAAATCCAAAATATCCAAGTGAAATATAATGAAGGATCATATTCAAGAGGTTCTAATGTTCCAATATTTGATGAAATATTCTTTGATTATAATTATAATTCAAAACAAAGTATAGAGTTGCCCGCAGAATCTAAAAAACAGGTTAAGATTTTAGTTGAGCCAAAATACTTATACAATTATGATACTGAAATAGATTCTTATAAAGAATATGATGAGTTGCTTCTCATTGAATCAAAAGATGTAAATAGGTATTCATACAATTCTTGTAGAAATCTTGAAAGTAAAGAAATGGATTCAGCAACTCACATTCTTATCACTAAGTAACGCCAAAGCCCCTTAAATCTTGTTCTGGATAGTCGCTATTCGCTCCAGTGATAGAACGCCCCGACTCTAAAATATAGTCTGCTTCGCAGAATTAATTGGAAATGGAAATTTTACTCTGATTTTTTGCCTTCGGCATCGTTGCACTAAAAATCAGGTCTTCCCTTTGGTCAGACGAAACTAACAGGAATTATGCTCAATAAAATTTCCGTTTCTTTAAGAAAAAAGAGGCGAGAACCCCCACCTTATGCTTCGCACAAGAAATTACTTAACAAATGTATTTTTAACTCTTACAGACACATTAAAATACCAAGTCCAAATTACTGCTCCGATAGTTGTTCCAAATACATCTGAATAATCTCCATCTAATACTGATAACAAAATAGTTGCTACAACACCAACCCATAATGTAGCAATTACCCATTTTGGAAATTCTTTTTTCTTCTTAAATTCCAAAACTAGAGAATAAATTGCTAAAAAAGCAATAATCGCAGATGTTAGAAAAATAATTAATTCATATAATCCAGATTCTTCTGAAAATAATAACAATCCCCAAATAACAAAATTGAATAACCAAATACCAGCTCCTAAAAATAAACCGATTGTTGGTAAGATTAACCATCCACCAATCCCTTCAATTTTCTTATTCTTATCAGCCATTATTATTTAAATTATATTTAATGTTTAAAAATTTATCGGAATAGTAGAGGGTTCTCGCCTCTAGTCCTTCGGACATTTTGTCTGCTTCGCAGAAATTTATATGAAACGGAAATTTTACTTTGATTTTTTGCCTTCGGCATCGTTGCACTAAAAATCAATCCCTAGCGGGAGAGCATAACAGCGATTAGTTTCAATTTTTGAGAATGCCTACAAATTAGAGTTAAAACAAAGAAATAGGA
>CAYYFK010000050.1:0-2572 GCA_964471565.1 Candidatus Woesearchaeota archaeon
TTAGTTTCAATTTTTGAGAATGCCTACAAATTAGAGTTAAAACAAAGAAATAGGAAATAATATTTTTTCTCCCACCCAATAGGAGAGACGCGCGCAGTTTTCGAATTCTCGAAAACTAGATAGCAAAAACTTCGTTTTTGAATTTATATGGAGATTTCCTTAGTCCTTCGGACATTTAGTCTCGGCTTCGCCTCGCAGAAAAACTTCTTTTATCCGACCAACGAAAACCACAAAGAAATTAAAATTTCTTCTAACAAAGGATAAAAGGCTTCGCCCAAATTTTTCTGATTTTATAGAAGGTTCTGAATTACTAAACGATAACTTATTAAATAACTAAATTTATCTATACTATTATGGATACAAACAACTTATTCAATAATAAATCTCTTAATTATCAAGTAAAATTATCAAACAAAAAAAGAGTAAAATATGTTAATTTAGATAATGCCGCAACAACAACACCTTTTCTAAATGTTGAAAAAGGCATTATCGAAGAATTACAAGAATATGGAAGCGTTCATCGTGGAGCAGGTATAAAATCTCAAATATCTACTAAAAAGTTTGAAGCAACAAGAGAAACAATAAAAAAATTTGTCAATGCTAAAAAAGAAGATTATGCAATCTTTGTTCCCAATACAACAGTTGGAATAAACCAGCTTGCCTATTTTTTCGCAAACATAAAAGGTAAAATAATAGTTTCAGATATTGAACATTCATCCAGTTTGTTACCTTGGATATTTCAAGAAGGAAGACATCAAAATTTTTCTCAAGTTTCATTAAAAGACGCTTTGGAAAATAATACTGATGAGTTGAATAATAAGATAATGGAGATTGGACGAAAAAAAGTTATTACCTATAAAACTAAAGATGATTTTACTTTTGATTTAGATAGTGTTAGGAAGATTTTTTCAGAACAATCCAGAAAAGGCGAAGATGAAAAAATTAAAGTTTTAGTTGTAACTGGTGCTTCAAATGTTACAGGTTATAAACCACCAATAAAAGAATTGGCAAAAATTGCTCATGAATATGACGCCATGATAATTGTAGATTCCTGTCAATTATTACAACATGAAAAAATTGATATGGCTAAACAAAATGTTGATTTTGTTGTTTTTTCAGGTCATAAAATGTATGCTCCCTTTGGAAGTGGAGCAATTATTGGAAACAAAAAAATCTTAGATGCTTTCTGGCCATATCAAATGGGTGGAGGAAATTTTCCTTATATTACTTCTGAAGGAGAAGTTTTAAGATATAAAAATGTTCAAGCTCATGATCCAGGAACTCCAAATTTTGTTGGAGCCCGTTCATTGCATTACTCCATTACAGAATTAGAGAAAATAGGAGTTGATAAAATTTCCAATTACGAACATTCATTAGTTAAGAAGGCATATAACGAATTAGAAAAAATAAATGACGTAATTTTGTATGTAAAAAGAAATGAAAAGGGAGTTATAGACACAAGTTTAATAACTTTTAACATAAAGGAATTTCCTTGCTTATTAGTCGCTGAAATATTAAATGATGAGTATGGAATTGGAACAAGAGCAGGTTCTTATTGCGTTTATGAATTTTCAAGAAGAATTTTAAATGTCAAGTCAGACAAAGATATAACAAAAGCAGTAAAAGAAGGTAAAACTGCTTTAATCCCCGGTTCTGTCAGAGCAAGTTTTAGTTTAGTTAATAATGAAGAAGATATAAACAGACTTGTAAAAGCCATCTCCGAAATTTCCCAAAAAGGAGTTAATTATTATTTAAAAAAATATTCTCACAATGGTAAAACTGGAGAATATAGGAGAAAATAATATGACTAACGTAAAACCAACAGAACTAAATTATGACTCTTATGAAATGGATAAATATGATGAGGACATTGTCAATTCTATTCCTGGACATAGAGAATTGCATGAAGAAATAATTAAAATTGTTAATAAGTTAAAACCGAATCCAAAAATTTTGGAGTTAGGAACTGGAACTGGTCTTACAACACAATGTATAGCCAAAAATACAAAAAATCCTCATTTTATTCTGACTGATTTCTCAAAACAAATGTTAGACGGAGCAAAAAGAAAATTAAAAGGACTTGATTGTGAATTTATTCTTGGAGACTTTTCTAAAATTGATTTGCCTAAAGAATGTGATGTTGTTGTAAGTGTTATTGGCTTTCATCATCAAGGAGAGGATGAAAAAAAAATAAATATGCTGAAGAAAATTTATGGCTGTTTGAAACAAGGAGGGATTTTAATTTTAGGCGATTTAATGACATACAACGATAAAAAACTTTCTGCATTAAATGATGCACACCATTATCATTTTCTTGTTGAAAAAGCAAAAGATGAAAAAACATTAAAAGAATGGGCACACCACCATAAATATCTTAATCCTCTTTCATCTTGGGAAAACCACCTTAAATGGATGAAAGAAATAGGATTCAAACCAGAGATAAAATTTCAAAAATTTAATACTTTTTTGATTCTTGGAAAAAAGTAATTCAGAACCATTCTTCTTTTAAGAAAAGAAGCAAAAAGACGGAAATCCCCATTTTCTTTTTTTAGGAAAAAAAGAAACAAAAAAA
>CAYYFK010000051.1:0-2510 GCA_964471565.1 Candidatus Woesearchaeota archaeon
AATGATTTAGTTTGGCAAATTAGAAATAGTGGGATTAATAATGGGTTTAGAGATAAAAGCTGTGATTGCGGCACTAGATATGAATGTGATGGCTTTGCTGATTATTTGCAAGAATATTCTGAACAACGAGGAATTGAATCTACTTTAGCTTTTGCGTTAGTAATCCAAGAGAGTGAGTGTGATAATACCGAAATATCTGATTCTGGAGCGTATGGTTTGTGGCAAATTACTCGTACACCTTTCGATGAGATTTGTGATGGGGATTTTGATTACATTAAATGGAATGTTGAGGGAAATATAGAGTGTGGCTCTAAGATTTTGAAAGCAAAATATAATGAATACAAAGACGGAGTTTATGATAGTTGGTCATATGAAAATAATCAGGATTTTGTAAATATTGTTGATCCTTGTGTAGATTCTTATCCTAAATATGGAAACTATCGTGGATGGGAGGCTGCATTGAGGGGGTATAATGGTTGGGGTTGTGGTTCTGGAGCGGATGTAAATTATGTTGATAAGATTACTACAATGTTTAATAGTTTGGAAGGAAATTTAGATCTTGTTGAAGTTGAAGGAGATTATGTAGATTGTACTTTGTTTGATGATGATCTTCCTCGATGTGGAGAAGAAAGATATTGTTTCATTAAAGAAAATCCTTGGTGGGAATTGTGGAATGAATACGATTGCGTTACATGTTTTGCAGCTAGCTGTGATGATATAAAAGATGAATCTAAATGTAGTGGAGATTGTGGTTCAGTTGCTAATTGTGAATGGGATGTAAATGAGTGTGTTGATTCTTAGAAAATTAAAAATGCAGGGAGCAGGACTCGAACCTGCGTAGGCACTAAGCCACTAGGTTTCCTATGTCCCCTTGGGAACAGCCTAAGCTTAGCCGATTTTTAATCTCTAGCCCGTTTGACCACTCCGGCATCCCTGCGTATTTTTTCTAACTTTTTAGTATTTTTTAAAGGTATCGTTTTAATAAAACTATTTATTAAGGATTTTTTTATTCTTATACCATAATATTCTTTTTGATATTTCTTGTTTATCCAGGAATCTATACTATTTTTTATTTTTATTGAATCTAGATATTGATTTATTTCTGTAATGATTTGCTTACTTGCACTACAATATCCAATTCCTCTCCCCCGTATGCCTCCATCTGTATCGAAGAAACCTGCCAGAAAATGCTTTGTTTGTTCTTTAGTTAAGAAATCTGGGATTTTTATTATATCTGATTTTTTCCCTAGCGGAATTTTAAGTGTTTCATTAAAGAAATTATATAATTGTTTGTTCCTTATACAAATGTAGTATGCTCTTTTTCCTTCTTTTAATCTGACTTTAGTTTTAATTTTTTCTTTTATTAATTTTAAAATCAATTCTAGATATTTTTTATTATTCGAATGAAAAAATATCGCATAATCTTTTGAATTATCGTTTCCTCTCCATTTTACTCCTTTTTTTAAATGTCCATCTCCGACTATTGCTCCAGCCAAGTATATTAAATCATTATCTATCTCGAACATATACTATCAAAGAAGAATTAGTTTATAAACTCTATTTGTGTACGTGACAACATATTTTATTTCTTTTTGTTTTGCCAAGAAAACTTCCTTACTTTTGCTGTTTCTCCATATCCACAACTAGCACACTTATGTTTTATTTTATGATAAGAAACTTTGCCACAACGTCTACACCTCATTGTAGTTCTCTTTCCAGATTTCTTACCCATAGAGGGTGTACCTTTAACCATTTTCAGGTGAGATTAAAATTATTGTGTCTCCTCTTATAAATATTGTTCCTAATTTTCTTGTTGTTTCTCCGTTTACTCTTTCTTCTGCTTCATCTAATACAGTATTTATGTGTATGTCGAATGCTTTTAATTTTCCTAGTAATTGTTTTCCGTTTTTTAATTCAACTATGACTCTTGAACCTCTTGCTCTATTCAACGAATCTAATGGTCTGTCTGCTTCCATATTTATTTAAACCCCCGTTAGGTAATTGATATTATTGACTTGGACTTATTTAAAAAGTTATCGGAAATAGAAAACAAAAAGTATTTAAATGGATAATTTACACAGTTTTCTTATGGCACTTACACAAGATAGACCGAGAAGAAAAGTTACAGGGTCAAGATATGTAGATCTTAGAAAAAAGAAATTTGCACAATTAGGTAGATCTCCCACATTTACAAAAGTTGGAGACAAAAAAATCAAGGTTTTAAGAGGTCGTGGTGGAAACGAAAAAAGTGTTTTATATTCAGATAAAGTTCTAAATGTGTTTGATCCTAAAACTAAGAAGTATAAAAAAGTTGAGATAAAAACTGTTGTTGAAAATCCAGCTAATAGACATTATGTCAGAAGAAATATTTTGACTAAAGGAACTGTTGTTGATACTTCTTTAGGGAAGGTTAAAATTATTTCAAGACCTGGACAAGAATCAGTTTTGAACGGTGTTTTGGTTTAAAATCCTCCCCTAAAACAGATATTTAAATCATATTTTCCATTTTC
>CAYYFK010000052.1:0-2448 GCA_964471565.1 Candidatus Woesearchaeota archaeon
ATAGTCTTTTACTTTGTAAAAGAAATTTATAAGAGGGGGTTTAGTCCTTCGGACAAATAGTCTTCACCTTCGGTTCAGAATAGTTTATAATTTTTTCATCATTTTCAAAAAAAAGGAATAGATACCTTTTTATTTAACAAATAATTTAATTATATTATGTGTGGAATAGGAGCAATTTACGGAAAAAAAATCAAAGAAAAAGAATTTTCCATAAAGAGAAGTCTGCAACTTATAGAGCATAGAGGGTATAGTTTATACGAAACAAAGGTTTTAGATAATTGTGTTCTTGGTTGCAACAGATTAGAAATTGTTGATAGACCTAAAGCAATACAACCTCAAACAAATGAAGATGAATCTGTCTTTGTTGTTCTTAACGGAGAAATTTTCAATTACAAAGAGTTAAGGGCTAAACTTTCTGAAAAAGGACATAAGTTTAAAACAAATTCAGATACGGAAGTTTTAGTCCATCTTTGGGAAGAATATGGGGAGAATATGCTAAAAGAGTTAGATTCTGAAATGTTTACCTTTTTTATCTACGACAAAAATAAAGATACTTTTTTTGTAGCAAGAGATCCCTATGGAATAAAACCACTTTATTACGCAATAGATAAATTTGAAAATTATCATTTTGCTTCTGAAATAAAGCAACTATCCCAATTTAAAGAAATAGATGAAGTCTTTTTCTTTCCACAAGGGCATTATATGATTAACAGGAAATTAAAGAAATATCATAATTTACCAAAACCTAGTGAAAAACTAAAAAAACCTCTACAAGAAATTATAACTAATTTAAGAAATTTGTTTGATGAAGCAGTTAAAAAAAGAGTTGATACAGATTTGCCCATTGGAGTATTTTTTAGTGGTGGAATTGATAGCACAGCAATATTAAAAACTGCAATAAAATATCATAATGATGTTACTGCAATAGTTGTCGGACACCATCATGCTCCCGATGTCTTAATAGCAAAAAAATATTGTGAAGAAAATAAAATTAAACTTATTCATTTCAATCCTCCAACAGAAAAAGAATTATTTAAATTAATTCCTGAAATAGTCAATATAACAGAAAGTTTTGAACCAAACATGATTCGTCAATCAGCAGTTTCTTACTATATCTCTAAAATAGCAAGAGATAAAGGATTTAAAATTATTTTATGCGGGGAGGGTCCTGACGAAGTTTTTGCAGGTTATCCTGAATTTAAGAATTGTAAATCTGAATTAGAAATATCAAAAAAGATAAATGATTTCATCTCAAACTTACCAAGAACACAATTTCAAAGAGTTGATAGGACTTCAATGCATTTTACTCTTGAAGTAAGAGTCCCGTTCTTTGATACAAAATTAGTAGATTATTCTATAAAAATACCAAGCAAGTATAAAATTAAAACAATTGAAAAAGAAAAAGTTACAAAATGGATTTTAAGAGAAGCTATGAAAGATAGACTTCCAGATTATATTGTAAACAGACAAAAAGTTGTTTTAAGCGAAGGTGCAGGATTTAAGGGGAATCAGCTTATCGGAGGATTGTTTTTTGACCTTGTTAAGGGTAATATCTCAAACGAAGAATTTAGAAAGATAAAAAAAGATTATCCTGATTGGAATATTAACAATAAAGAAGTTGCCTATTATTTCAAAATTTATGCTAAAAATCTATTTGTTAAAGCAAAATTCAACAAAGACAGACCTTTAGTAAATGCAATAGATTCTATAAAAGATGAAAAATCAGAATTTTTAACAGAAAAAATTCTTGATTCCATCCATACAAATAAATTATTCAAAGATTCACCATACAAAGAAGATGAACTAAAAACAAATATATTGGATTCTGTAAAAAACAACACAATAATTCAAATTGTGGGCTACTGGGGAATTGAAAAAGAACAACCCGATAGAGCAGAAATAATTGTTTTAGATTCTTTAAAGCAAATTGAAGAAAAAATCAAAGAACATCATAAAAAAGTAGAAATTATTTTGATTCTTACGGATATACATGGAAGCTTAAATTTGATTGATAATAAAACAATAAAAAATTACTTTTCTAAAATAAAAGTTTTAGCTAAAAATTACGAATTTAAAACTCTTTTTTTAAGTGATTTATGGAAAAAGAATAAATGGGATTTAAGTATGGTTGAAAGTGAACTTAAAGAAAAGCCAAAAATTTGGTGGCAACATTTTCCAATAAAGAAGCAATTATTGGAATCTGCGAAAAAACACCATAAAGGAAGAGATATTGAAATTGGAGCAAAAAAATATGCTCTCACTTCAAAATATGATTCTGAATTTGTTGAGAAAGAATTTTCTAAATCTATCTTTTTCACATATAATTCTAAATCATGGCAAAAAACTCTACCAAACATACCCACTATTTACTTATACGGGGTAGGCAAAAATAAAAGTTTAAAACCATGGCATTTGAAGATGGAAAAATAAATTCTTTTAGAAAAAGAA
>CAYYFK010000053.1:0-2364 GCA_964471565.1 Candidatus Woesearchaeota archaeon
TGTCAAGATAATTTTATAAACTTTAACATTTTCAAAAGAATATGAATTTCATAAAGAAAATATTTGAAAATCAAGTGGATGAAAAGGTTCATTCTCAATTTACTAGATATGGGAAAGGAATTTTTGAATACAAAGCACTATTGGATATAAATGTTCAAGCAAAAAAAGTCAAAATAAAAACTTCTTCAGAATTTACAAATGAACTTGTAGGTTTTTTAGCAAACACAATAGAAGAAAAAACACAAGTAAAAGGAATTATATTCTCAACAAGAAATTTAACAGAAGAATCCACCATAGAATTTCAAGAAATAAAAAATGCAATGGGAGTAAAAAAACATATTATTAATCAAGAACTAACAAAAGAACAAATTTTAGAAACAGTAGAAAAATTTCCATATGCTTCAATCAATTTATCCTTCAAAACAGATAAAGGAGAATTAAAAGTAAAAGAGAAGGCCCCGAAATCTGGAAAGTCTGGAAAAGGAGATAAAGCTCCAAAGGCAGATTATTGTGTTTTTACAACCGAAGATAGGGCCATATTGGAAGATTATGCATTCGATATAAAAAAACCATTCAAAAAAGCTTTCATCTCACACACATTAATAATAAATGATATAGTTATCCCAGAAGAATATTTAAACGATTTTGCTCAAGCAAGACTAAAGGGAATAAGAAAGGGAAAATTAATCAGAAAAATAATAATAGAAGACAAGGAAGAAACAAAAGAAAAAGAATTTGAAGCATAATCTTATATTATAAACAAGACAAATTTTTATAAACAAATAAACACTACAATTTTTTATGAAGTCGATAAAAACTTTAGCACTTTTTTTATTCATAACTTGTATGTTTCTTATCAATTCCAATTTTATTGCAAGCGAAGAAATAAGAATACTCGAGATTAAAGAAACTTCTAACAATCAAAATTTAAAGGTAATCTCGTCTAATGAGCGGCAAACAAGTGCTGTTAAGGAAGAAACAAGTAGGACTGAGATAATTAGAAAGAAACCACAAATAGAACAAAAGACAACAAAAGAAATAATTCCTAAATCAGTACCTGGGTTTTCACCAAATATAGAGATGGATTTCTCTAACTATTACCACTACCAACCAACTGCTCCATCTTTTCATATAACTCAAGATGAAAATGAGAAAGAAATGAGAGGGATGAAAGTATTATTTGAAAAAGGATATTTGGATTTGGATAAATATGAAATTAATGATATATTGGGTTCTGGATACTTAGAAACTACAGAAGGAACATTAATTTATGAAATAATAGTTTCGAACAAATATTCTTCTACATATGTGTTAGATTATAAAATCGCTAGTTCAACTTCTCCGCTTTATAATGTTGGAGATACAGAATCATTTGGCCAATTAAAACAAGGAAGCAATGAAAATATTAGTTTTTCAACTGAAACAATGTTTGAAGACAGAGATAGCAACAATGTAACAGATACAATCCAACACCTAATCTTTATAGAAGATGGCACATTTAGAAATTTAGAACCAGGGATTTTTGAAATAGAAAAAAGATCAATGGCATATGATTACGAGATGTACTCAGAGACAGAAAATATAGAAATAATAGAGTTTACATTTTCCTATTGCTCATTAATACATGGTATGTTTGAAGTAGCACACAATTCAAATATTGGGGATGAGAATTATGATGGAAGGTTGGATTTTTATGAAGATGAAACAATAAATATACAAGACTTAGCAATATTTGCATCTAATTATGAAGACGAGTTCTGGTGTGCATACCAAATAACTCCCCTGTAATCTGTTTTAGAAAATATGAAAAAAGAAATAAGTTTTTGGGGCATTGCAATTTTGATTATATCGGGAATGTTTATTTTTTCTCAAGGAGACAATCTTCAAATAAATCCAAACGCAAGATTGCCTACCGGATTTGCAACAGGAAATGCACCAAAACCTGTAGATTTAAATTATAATAACCTGGCATTATTTCTAGAAAAAACGCAATTTGTCAAAGATATCCCAAAAAACTCAATAATCTCAATAAAATTCTATAATATTGATTCTGGAGAAAGACAGACGGAAAAGTCATATTTGTTGGGGGAGGATAAGGTTGCTGAAGGAACAACCCAAAATACAGACTTAACAATATTAATCCACTCTAAATATATTCCAGAACTTAATACTTTAAATTTTTGTTCAACTATATCGAAAGCAAGGAATAATGGGGAACTAATTTTTGAATATGAAGGATCCGAAATAGGAATTTTATGGAAATTTAGGAGTATGAAAAAACATTCCGAGTGTTTTGGGCTTTAATATTCAAAGTAGATAGGCAAGTAGATTTATAAAATTCAGTAGTAACTGTTAATTCTGTAA
>CAYYFK010000054.1:0-1717 GCA_964471565.1 Candidatus Woesearchaeota archaeon
GAGTCGGGGGTCGGGTACCTCAAGCGCTCCTTCGCCCGGCCACGCGTCCTGGAGGAGATGCGGGTCAGCGAGGTCAACGCCGAGCTCGTGACCTGGCTGGAGCAGGTCGCAGACGCCCGGACGCACGGCAGCACGGGTCGGGTGCCCGCAGAGCACTTCGCCGAGGACCTGGCGGCGATGCTGCCGCTGCCTCCGACCCGCTTCGAGCCCGTGGTGTGGCGCAAGGCGAAGGTCCACCGCGACGGGCACGTCTGCTTCGACCGCCAGCTGTACTCGGTGCCGTGGACCCTGCTGGGCGAAGAGGTCTGGGTCCGCGCCACGCCGAGCACGGTGGTCATCCAGCACGACGACGTCCGCGTCGCCACCCACGCCCGCGGCGGGCGCCGTCGGACCACGGACCCCCTGCACCTGCCCGAGGGCCGCGCCGAGCTGCGCCGCCGCGACCCCGAGTACTGGCTTGGGCTCGCCGAGATGATCGGGCCCGAGACCGCCGCGTACTGCCGCGCCGTCCTGGCCAGCGACAAGGCCCTGAGCAAGCTGCCGACGGTCCAGAAGATCGTGCTGCACCTGCAGGACTTCGAGCGCCAGCGCGCCGAGGGGGCGTCGCGTCGGGCGCTGCACTACGGCAGCTACGGCTACGGGAGCCTCAAGCGGATCCTCGAGCAGGGACTCGACCTTCTTCCTCTGGACGAGGTGACGCCGCCGCCCTCGTCGCCTTCGCCGCCGCGATTCGCGCGGTCGCCGAACTACTACCTGCAGACGGTGGCGAGCAAGGAGGCGAGCCATGAGCTCCACTGACGACCTGGTGCCCGTTTTGAAGAGACTGAAGCTGTCCGGCGTGCTGCAGACGATGGAGCTGCGGACGTCGCAGGCGGTCGAGGACGGGCTGAGCTACCCCGAGTACCTGTACCGCCTGCTCAAGGACGAGGTGGAGCGTCGGGAGGGCAAGCAGCTGCAGCAGCGGCTGCGTCGGGCGAGTTTCGACTCGATGAAGACGCTGGAGGACTTCGACTTCGCCTTCAATCCGGGTGTGCCGAAGTCCAAGGTGATCGACCTGGCGACGACGGGCTTCGTGCGCAGCAAGCACAACGTGCTGGTAGTGGGGCCGACGGGCGTGGGCAAGAGCCACCTGGCGCAGGCGCTGGGGGTGCGTGCGTGCCAGGCGGGCCATCGCTGCTTGTACGTGCCGGCGCATCAGCTGCTGACGGAGCTGCGGGCCGCGAGGGCCGACGACAGCTACGAGGCTCGAATGAGGAAGTACTGCTCGGTGGAGCTGCTCATCGTCGACGACCTGGGGCTGCGTCCGCTGGTCCGGGACGAGCCGCTGGACCTGTACGAACTCATCCGGCGGCGGTACGAGCGCGGGTCGATGGTCATCACGTCCAACCGCGACATCCCCGAGTGGCACGGCCTTTTCGGTGACGCCCTGCTCGCGAGCGCCGCCATGGACCGCTTGCTGCACCACGCGCACGTGATCCGGATCGACGCGACGGCGAAGTCCTACCGAAATCCGCTGCCCGCCGCGTAGCCCGCCCCGCCGCGCGCATCAAGCGCCCCGGGTCGCTGCGCTCCCGCGCCAGGCGCTTGACCCGCGCATCGTGGGCGGGCTGTGTCGAAGGAGGGGAGCTGCCGCTCCCGAAGGCAGTGGTGCTGCCTTCGAGGAGATCCGGAACAGTTTGGCCGCCCCGAGGTGCTGGCGCGGTCCGGAGGGATCGTC
>CAYYFK010000055.1:0-1705 GCA_964471565.1 Candidatus Woesearchaeota archaeon
TTTCACCCCCACATAAATCTCCATCGCCGCAAACACATATTTCAGTAGATTCTGAATTATCTTCAAAACTATCACACTCTGTGTCTTGATCAAATGGCATAAATCCTTGAAAGTCTACTAATCCATCTCCATCATTATCAATTCCATCTGAGCATTCTGGACATGGCGCACAGTCAAATGGAGCATTTTCGCAAGTTTCTACTTCTTCATCACAAACTCCATCGCCTGCGCAGGCATGTTCTTCTGATCTTCCAGATGGAATTGCACAATCATCATACTGGGCCTCACAAGATTCCCAACTATCACAAGGATTATCATCGAAGAAATCAAACTCATCATCGCAATCGTCTTTAGAATTGAATCTACATTGTGAAATTGAACTATGCCCATCAAAACAATCTATCCTCCAGTCTCTTGTACACCCTTCATAATAACATTCGCTTGGCATTTCTCTTGGATTATTATATAGTGCCTGGATCCCCCACCAACAATAATTGTCATTATCGTTATTTTCACAGAACTCTGGAGGGTTTGTAGCCTCTAGATAATAAATATATTTTATTTCGTCCAAGATATTATAATAATCCATTTCTTCTATTTGGTACCTTGCACTATCTTTAAACAATAGATAATTATCTTCATACCCTGTAATCAACATTATATGTCTTGCCCCGTAATATCCATTTACCTGTGAGAAGTCTATTGATATAACTAGTGGACCATAACGCCATAAATGATATTTAATTGATGCTAAACTATAGGAATTTAATGGGGCATGGTTAAAACTGTGTCTAATTGTATTGCAATTAATATACGGGTCAGGGACTTGCTCACCATCTTCTGCTGCCCAATGTGCTTCGCATAATGGACAATAACAATCTCTATATCCCCCATAATCTTCTCCCCAATAATCAGTTTTTATGTCATCTTTATATGGAAAGCAATCACTTTCTTCAACAGGTATTGAATTTTGACTAAGCCAGTCTAAAACATGTCTCTCAATCACTCCATCGCAAGCATGATCATTTTCCCAACAATTATTTTCCTCTTCGCATCTAGATAAAACTGCCAATTCTGCCAGATCTAATGTTGAAGCACTATAATCTGAACTAGGATGTGTTAATAATATATTTGATTCAACTGCTGCAATTGCTGCAAAATAACCACAAGTTCCAAAGCCTGTAGGCATATTTGGTCCAGGAACATTTTGGTATCTTACTGGAGTTACTACTGATCTTCCTAGAGGGTTATCAGAATCTGCCCAGTCTAAACAATCTGGTAAATTTTCAGGTAAACATCCGTCTGGATCTGCAAAATATTGACAAGAGGATCTGCCTTTTTCTCCCCCTTCTTTAGGTAAAACTTCTTTTTCTATTTCTTTCAAACGTTCTTTGGTAAAAATTTCAGTTACTCCATCTGCGACAACTTCATTTTCATTTTTTGGAGAAGGTTGATATTCTTGATTAGTACAACTAGAAATGATCAATAAAATTGAAATAAATAAAAGTAGCTTTTTCATTTTATCCGAATAGTTTCTTTAGTTCTTCCCATATAGTATCATCATGTACTGGCTCAGGACTGTATAGCGCCTTTAGCTCACTTATAGTAATATCTCTTGTTGTTGGATCGCAATCATCATGTACTGGCTCATCAGAATATCTAGCATTGCTATCTCCGAAAAAAGCTAAAAGAAACATTAAGGCCA
>CAYYFK010000056.1:0-1518 GCA_964471565.1 Candidatus Woesearchaeota archaeon
GTCTCGTAGGGCTTGGCGGTATGCTGTTTGTTCAGCGGTCATGGTAAGGTCTGAGGATGCCCACCAATCTGTTTCTTGAAGTAAATAATCACGCTTACAGCGTAGCTGATTTAACAACCCCTCTGCATGGCAAGCAGTAGCTTCTTCATCTGTCATGCCTAACAAAGTCTGGTATGTGTCTTCCCCTATAAACATCACACCGTTTTCGTCCGAAGTTAACGCTTTAGCATCAGGGCATACAGTGTAGGTCTGCCCGTTAAATTCATACTTATATATTAAGTTCATAGTCTATCTCCTTAGTACTCAGACGGGCCAGAGCCCGAAGACATACTGCTACTTGTGAAAGTCTGAATATCAGCCCCATCGGTCACAAGATACTTTGTCGAATACGCTGTTCCTGCATCAGAATGATTTTGGATACTTCCGTTTATTTCCCAAATCTGGTAGATCATACTAACGTTGTAGGATCCGGCGGTATTAACCGCTACATACAGGTCAAATTGCTGGTTTCCGTTTGAAACTAATTTAATTTTTATACCGGAGTAGTAGCTTATATTCTGTATGTTAATGGTCCCGTCCGCAGAGTGGTTGGCCGATGCTATCCCATTACATGCTGCAACCGTACTTTGTGTAGTACCGGCAATAGAGAAGCCCATAGCCCCACACAATCCGGCACCGTTGTAACACCGCCCAAAACGGACATAGTCGTTGTTGTTTGTGATTACAGTTCCTGTAAGAACCTTTCTATAGTAACCACCGGTAATATTTGATATTCCGTCTGGCCCGTAACTTGCACCCATTATTCAGCCTCCATTTCATTTATTCTGGCTTCAAGTGCCTCAATCTTCTTATGAGCATCTTGCAAAGCCGCCACCAATACTGGTGTAATTCTACCATAATCCATAGACATCATCTCTTCGCCTTCAGGATCTCCTGATACTGCTTCTGGAACGATGTCTTGCATTTCCTGAGCAACGAAACCGTGAACAGCTTGACCTTCAGGATCAGCTTTCCATGTGTGAGTAACAGGGTTCATCGCTATGAGCTTATCGGTGCCATCAGTGATGGTTTCGATGTTGTCTTTTAGTCTGCGGTCTGAGGTGGTGTTATAGGTAACGCCAGTTGTACCGCTTAATTTAATACCCCCAACCTGAGAAGCAGAAGACCCATTATCATATCTAAAGTCTTGCAGTTCCCCACCAGACTGAGAGTTCACAAGAACTAGGTTCCTGTATCCCCCCTCAGTTTGACTATTGTATATTTCTAATCCGTGGGCCGCGCTATCTATACGGCTAGTGTAAGCTGTAAAACCTGATCGTCCCGCTCTTGTACCTGTATTGATACCTACAAAAGAGTTTGCCCCATCGACAAACAAAGCGTGAGTATTGTTGTTAGACTCAACGCGGAAGTCTGCATCGTTGCTATCTTCGTTAAATACTGCTGCGGCTTTGTGAATAAGCGTACCAGAGGAGTCGATGCGCATACGTTCTGCTATATCTTCGCTATTGTCAGTAGACG
>CAYYFK010000057.1:0-1494 GCA_964471565.1 Candidatus Woesearchaeota archaeon
GTTGAAGAATCTAAGGAAGAAATTGTTGAAGATATTCCAAAAGAAGAACCGAAAGTTGAGGAAAAACCTAAGAAAAAATTAAGTTTTAAAGAAAAGATAAAAAAAGCTGTTTCTAAGAAAATTTCTGATAAAAAGTTTGAAGAGTTGTTTGAAGAATTAGAACTTGGTTTGTTAGAGGCTAATGTTGCTGTGGAAGTTATTGATAGATTAAAAGAAGGTTTGAAAATGGAAATTGTTGATGTTCCTATTAAAGGGAAGGTTGATAATTTTGTTTTTGAGAAGTTAAAAGATAATATTAAAGAGTTGTTTAAGGAAGAGTTAGATTTAGTTGAAGTTATTAAGAAAAGTGAGAAACCTTATGTTATTGTGTTTTTAGGTGTGAATGGTTCTGGAAAAACTACTTCTATAGCTAAGGTTGCTAAGTTGTTGCAGAGTAATGGTTTATCTTGTGTTTTGGCTGCTGCAGACACATTTCGTGCGGCCGCTATAGATCAATTAGGGTTGCATGCGGATAAGTTAGGAGTTAAGATGATCAAGCATGATTATGGTTCGGATGCTGCTGCAGTTGGTTTTGATGCTGTGAAGCATGCTAAAACTAAAGATGTTGATGTGGTTTTGATTGATAGTGCTGGACGTATGCATTCTAATGCGAATCTCCTTGATGAACTTAAAAAAATAGTGAGGGTAGTAGAACCAGATATGAAAATAATGGTTGCTGAATCTATTGCTGGGAATGATGCTGTTGAACAGGCAAGGAAATTTAATGAAGTGGTTGGAACTGATGGTTTTATTTTGACTAAAGCTGATGTTGATGAGAAAGGGGGTACAATACTCTCTATTTCATATATTTTAGATAAACCAATTCTTTTCTTAGGCACAGGACAGGAATATGGAGATATTGAGAAATTTAATTTAAGTAAATTGATGGAAAAGTTAGATCTTTAGTTCTATGAAGTTTTGTAGTTGGAAGTCTCCAGTCGGTTATTTTATTGTTAAATTGGTAATTAGTCCTTTTTTCTCTTGTTTTCTGCAATATATTTGCTTTACATAGAAGAGACATATATTTTGTTAAAGTCCCTCTTGGATAATTTGTTATTTTAAGTAAATCGTATATGTCAAATTTTTCTAATTTCCCACATTTATTTAGTATATTTTCTATTTCAATATTTCTATTTTTGTAGAAAAACAATCTAAGTTTATTTATTGCGTCTTGTTTGTTTACCGGTTTATCTGGAAAGCCCTTTTCAAAATCCAGCATTTTAAACCATTTTATGGTGTTTTTTTCAAAGTAAGTTTTGAATTTCTTTTTTTGGCTTGGTTCCGTGTTGTTTTTTGTTATTAGGCAATGTGTAATGTTTCCTTCTTTTTTCTTTGTAGTGTATTGAGTTATTATCGGTCCATCTTCTATAAGGAGTTTTGCTACATCGTCTCTAAGTTGTCTGTTACATACTCCTAAGCTAATTGATCCGTCGCTTGATGCACTTGCTTCGAAAG
>CAYYFK010000058.1:0-1464 GCA_964471565.1 Candidatus Woesearchaeota archaeon
CTTCCTTTCTTCCAAAGAATTTTAAAAAATTCTTCGTAAGATTGAGCCGCCTTTTTGTTGTGGATTATTACTCCAACAGGATTTTCTGTCCAAATAACCATTGCAACTTTATCATTTCTGATAATTGTTTCTGTTAAGGGTTCAACATTTTCTTTAATGAATCTAACTTCTGCTAATGGATGACTATATCCTGAACACCAATCTCTCAATGATTCATTAAATAGAAGTTTTGCCTTAATTTTCTTTTCTGTTCTTCGTTTATGAAAATTAGCCCAAAAAGTATCCCCCATCATTAGAGAATCTTTTGGAGATCCAAAAGTGTTATGCTCTTTACCCCCTGCTTCCAAAAGTTCATAAAATAGTTCTCTTATTCCTTTTTTGCCCCTATATGAAACAATTTCAGTTTTTTCTTTTGCAAAATCTCGCTTCTGTAAAAGTTCAGGAAGAATTTTCTCAAATTCTCTTTTTTTATCTTCAATATAATATGAAATATGTTTGGGATTTGTTGCTTGGTAATATTTTCTTTGCCCTTCTTTTACAAAACTAACAAATCCTTTATTGATTAGTTTATTTAATGTCATATGAACAACTGAACTTTGTAGTCCTGTTTTTTCAATAATTGGACCAGCAGAAGCATTCCCCAATTCCAATAAGCTAAGATAAATTTTTATTTCTGCGTTTGTAAAACCTAAATCTTCTAATATTTGAGTATCCATAAATTAACTATAATTAGGAAATATATAAACCTTTCTTTTACTCCTCTAATTATGGAGAGTTAATCTTTATATATTATAATTTTAATAATAATATTATGATGAAATGTGAAAAATGTAATTATAAATGGAAACCAAGAAAAGACAAACCTAGACAGTGTCCTAAATGCAAAAGATATGATTATGATGGTGAGAGAAATAAAAAAAGAGAAAAGCTTTTAAATAAGAAAACTTTTAAACCACTATTAGAGGTGAAAAATGTCAGATAAATTAGTTTCAAAAGAAGAGGAATGGGCTAAGGTAGCTGAAGAATTAAAAGCTGAAAAAGTTAAACTCGCTTTCTATGATGATACTGTGATTTCTCTATTGGGAGATGTGAAAGGAAAAAAAGTTTTAGATTATGGAGGCGGGCCTGGAGTTTTGCCTCTTGCATTAAAAAAACTTGGAGCAGATGTAAAAGAGTATGACATATCAGAAGATATGTTAAAACAAGCTTCTGAAAAAATTGGAAAAGAAAACATTTATCATTCTGTTGAAGAAATACCAAAAGATGAATTTGATATTATAATTTGTAATTTAGTATTATGTATTGTTTCTGAAGAAGAAGTTAAAAGAATTTCCTCAATAATAAAAGATTCACTAAATAAAAAGGGTTTTGCATTTATTGGATTCTGTAATCCAAAACTTTTAGATGTCCCTGAAAGCAATCTTGACTTTAGGCCAAAGCCTAAACACAAATATGAAGAAAATC
>CAYYFK010000059.1:0-1435 GCA_964471565.1 Candidatus Woesearchaeota archaeon
CATAATTCCTGTTAGTTGCGTCGAAGTGAAACGGAGACCGAGGGATAGGTGCAACCGATTTTTGCGAAGCAAAAAATCCCGAAGAGTTATTTTCAAGGGCGTTCCATCAAATGAGCGAATGCGATACATCAAGAACAAGAATTAAGGGGAAGTTTTTCTTTCAATCTCAGATGCTAATTTTATTGGGAATAATAATCCTATAAATACAGAAATTGCACAACCCAAAAATACAAAATATAAACCATAAGATGCCAATCCTGATAATATGCCAATTATCAAAATATCAAATAATGAGTCTAATCCTGAAAACAATGAAAGAATTGTTGATCTACTTTTTGAAGTGATATAATCATTAAATATTTGAGCAAATATAGGTGTTCTTAGATTTCTTAGTAAGAATAATGAAATAAACACTAAGATAGCAACAAATAAGAAATTACCCCAAATATAAGCGACCATATATGCCAATAAATTAGAGAAGGCAAATAGATAAATTAATTTTTTTGTAGAAATTCTTTTTTCAATCCATTCAACTTTATTTAATATAACAAATATTAAACCATAAGTAATGGCATATAATATTCCTATCCAGAAAACAGCAAGACCTGCATTTGTTAAAAAAGGTTGTGCAATTTCTTTAAATGACCAAAAAGGGATGTAGATTAACATTTGCCCTATTGTCATCCAAAATAGAGTAGGTGTTTTCTTGATAAAATTATAAGCTTCTTTCAAGTGAGCAAAAGGATTTATTTGTCTTGATAATTCATGAGATTTAGGATTTTTCAAAAAGAATAATAAAATTAATTTTATTAAACTGAAAAACAATCCTAAGATGATGATAAAAACAAATTGAGACTCCTGTAAATCTTTGGCAAAATATGCCCCAAATATTACAGCTAATGCCAAAGCAATTTGAGGTGCGGAAACAATTTTTCCCCAAACTTTACTCATTGTTTTTTCTTTTCCTGATTCTTTCAAGGATTCGTAAATTAAGGCATCTTTTACTCCAGAATGAAATGTACAACTAATCCCTGCAAGAGCTGCCGCAATATAAAACATATATTTTTCAAATGCAAAAATCCATAAGGTTATTGAAAAAATGAGCAATATTTGAGATATGATTAATGAAATTTTATGTCCATATTTGTCTGCTATTGTTCCAGTCGGAACTTCAAATATTAAGGAAAAAACAACATCAATTACAAATAATAATAAAATATCTGATAATGTTAGTCCTCTATGAAGATAAAATAATGAAAGAACAGGAGTAATAAAACTAATACTGCCGAAAAATTGTGCCCAAAAAAATATTTTTGGATTATTTTTTACTGAAATAAATGACATTAAATAATTAATAAAATTAGACATATATAAATGTATTTAAGAAAAACTTCCCCCTTCTACTTTTTAGCCCTTGAAAATAATTGCAACTAAT
>CAYYFK010000060.1:0-1407 GCA_964471565.1 Candidatus Woesearchaeota archaeon
TTAGTTTCAATTGTCGGCATAATTATAATAATGGGTTTGTCGTCGCTGTCCTTCGGACATTTAGTCAAAACTTTCAGTTTTGAAATTATATAATAAATTTTTTCCCACCCCCAGAAAAACGATTTGAAGTCGAAAGCTTTTTATACTATCTCTTGATTATATATGTTAAGATGAAACAAAAAATAATCCTAACAACACTTTTCTTAATGGTATTATCTTTATCTGTTTTTGTTTCTGCAAGTTTATATGCTGAAAAAATTCCAGACCCATCAAGGTTTACTTCAATTGAGCCTTTGTGGTCTGCTGAACTTAAAACACAACAAGGCAACGAAATCACAATTTCTTTGATTGAATTTGTTTGGTTAAATGATGATGAAAGTAAGTCTAAAACAGATATGTTTTATTTGAATGATGGGACTAATGAATATATTTCAGAAAGTAGTTCTTTTTCTTATTCACAAGAAAGTGAATATGTTTGTTCTGATCAAGAATTATATAGTGATTGTATTGATTCTTGTGGAAATGACGAGTCTTGTATAGATGAATGTGCACAAGACTATCAATGTAGTAATATTCTTACTTGTATAGAAAAAGGACCAGATGATACTTGTGGATTAGAATCTTCAAATGTTGTTTTTAGACAAGGAACTGATAGTTCATTGAAATTTGACCCTTCTTCTGGGCAACTTGTTTCAGCAACTCTTAAGGGGCAAGAACTTAACATAAGAATACAGAAAGGTTATTTAAGTTCAGAGAGGTTGTCAGCAGAATGAAATCCAAGAACATCCTATTTATAGTTTTAGTAATTATTGTTGTGGGAGCAGTATTTTCAATATTTTATTTTTCTAGTTCTGGAAATCAACTAAATAACGATGATACAATTGCCGACGGTTCTCAAAGTGAACCTTCTGAACCACAAGGAGAAGGATTTCCAAAACAAGTTTCTGTTTCTACACAAGAAGAATTATTTCAGGAAATTAGATCTGCTGTTGATGAACATTTGAGCGAATAAGTTTTCTCCACTCCCAAAAATTTATCTTCTTTTTAAAAAAAAGAAGCAAAAAGCGACGACAAACCCCTAGGAAAATAAAGATAGTGCCGACAACTTTGATTTTTTGCCTTCGGCATCGTTGCACTAAAAATCAATTTTTACTTCGTAAAAAGAAACTAACAGGGCTTAAAGGGTTTCGTTCGGTTGCACCTCACTACACCCAAATTCAATTTCAGCTCTGAAAAAATTCTCAGCTCTGTTTCACGAGGAGAATTTTTTCGAGGAAATTGAACTTCCCATAAGCCCGATGTTAAATACAATAAAATTTCCATTTCTTAGACGGTAAAAACGGGGGAGTTCTGTGCTTCGCACATATAGTCTTTTGCTTTGCAAAAGAGATTTATTTGTTAAGGGGC
>CAYYFK010000061.1:0-1402 GCA_964471565.1 Candidatus Woesearchaeota archaeon
GAAGATCTTAGAAGCGTGTGAGTAGATTTGAAAAGGGAGAGACAAAAACTCTCCCAACTTTTTTCTTTTATGGAAAGTTTTAAATAACAAGATTAAGAATCAAGTGTATGAAATATAGAACGCATAGTTGTGGTGAATTGACAAAAAAAGAAGTGGGCAAAAAAGTTATTTTATCTGGTTTTGTAGATTCTGTCAGGACACATGGTAAAATTGGTTTTTTGAACATAAGAGATAGATATGGAATTACTCAAGTTTTTTTAGGAAAAGAATTTTCTGAAGAATTATTAAAATTAACAAGAGAATCTGTAATAAGGGTTGAAGGAGAAGTAAAAAAGAGGCCAGATGCTAATAAAAAATTAAAAACTGGAGATATAGAAGTTTCTGCTAAAAAATTTGAAATTCTAACCTTGGCTCCAGAATTACCTTTAGAATTAAATGAAAATATTGAAAGTACAGAAGAAACTAGGTTGAAATATAGATATTTAGATTTGAGAAAACCTAGATTACAAAATAATTTACTAATTAGACATAAAATTATCAAAGCGATTAGAGATTTTTTAGATAAAGAAGATTTTTATGAAGTTGAAACACCTTTACTTGCTAAATCTACTCCGGAAGGAGCAAGAGATTATTTAGTTCCAAGTAGAGTTCATAAAGGAAAGTTTTTTGCTTTGCCTCAAAGCCCCCAATTATTTAAACAGTTACTAATGATTTCTGGATTAGACAAATATTTTCAAATTGCAAGATGTATGAGGGATGAAGATCTTAGAGCAGATAGACAGCCAGAGTTTACACAATTAGATTTAGAGATGAGTTTTGTTGGAGAAGAAGAGGTTTATGGTTTGTTTGAAAAGATGTTGAAGTATGTTTGGAAGGAAGCTCTAGGTATTAATTTGAAGATTCCTTTTGAGAGAATTACTTATGAAACAGCTATGAAAAAGTATAAATCAGATAAGCCAGATATGAGAAAAAAAGGTGAAAAATTTAAATTTGTTTGGGTTACTGAGTTTCCATTATTTGAATGGAGTGAAGAACAAAAAAGACATGTTTCTTGCCACCATCCTTTTACTGGGATTCATCCAGAAGATATTGAAAAATTGGGAAAAACACATGATATTAGAAGCAGAAGTTACGATTTAGTTTTGAATGGTGTTGAATTGGGAAGCGGAAGTGTTAGGATACATGATGGAAAATTACAGGAAGAGGTATTTAGTGCTCTTGGATTGAGTAAGAAAGAGGCAAAAGAAAAGTTTGGGTTTTTCTTGGATGCTTTGAAATATGCTCCTCCACATGCTGGTTTTGCTATTGGTTTGGATAGAACAATTATGTTGGCTGCTGAAGAGGATTCAATTAGAGAAGTTATTGCATTTCCAAAGAATAAGGATGCTAAAGATTTAATGTT
>CAYYFK010000062.1:0-1355 GCA_964471565.1 Candidatus Woesearchaeota archaeon
ACTCCCATTTAATTGATATTTTATTAAATTGATTAAGATTTATAAGCTTTCTTGTTTTTCTTTTTCTCTTTCAATAAATTTATACACTTTTGTATGTGGAGATCCTTGTAATAATTTATCTAAAGCTCTCTTTGCTAAATAAACATCTTCTAATGATCCAATTATTCCAATTGTTTTACCATAAATGCATAGGTTTGTATTTGTCATCTTTTCTAAAGTTTTTCTTGCTTTTCCGTCTGTCCCTATGGCTCTAGATTTTATTCTTTCTTCTTGCTTTTTTGATTTTCCTGAGAACTCGTTTATACTTATCATGTCAAATGCGTAATCTTCTTTTAGTAATTTTAAAGCTACATCTGGGTTAAACCCTCTTCCAATTGCTTTAATTATATTTCCAGTAACAAAAATTCTATAATTGTCTTCTCCTTCTATTGTTACATCTCCATCTTTTGATGAAACAAAAATCTTAGTATTTGTTAATTTTTGGATTTTTCTTTTTGTTGAACCTTTTTCACCTATTAAAACTGCAACTCTTTCCTTTGGGATTTTTAGTTCTTCTGACATTTTAGAATTCATCAAACTCTGATATTTGTTTTAAATATCCTTTTCTTTTTAACCAATCTACTTGTGTTGGATTATATCTATATACCACATCTCCTTTTTTATCTCCTTCAAACTCCCACGGTTCTACCAATACTATGTTTCCTTCCCTAACCCATAGAGATTTTTTTAATCTTCCAGGAATTCTACAAACTCTTGTTTTTCCGTCGAGACCTGCAACACTTAATCTTGAACCACCAAGTCTTTGCATTACTGTTCCTAGAACTTCATTTTTTTTTGGAGTTCTTACTCTAATAAACTCTGGATTTGGTGCTGGTTGCCCTTTTTTGTTCTTTTTTACTGGCTTTTTGTAAGGTTTCTTCATAGAATTAAGAGAAAAAAGTTGTTTTATAAAGGTTTTGGGTTAATTTATTTTTAATAGGACAGTTAACTTGTATATCCTCTTTCCTATCTGTTTATTCTCACCAGTTAAGGTTTTTGAAACCTTTGGCTTTATTTTATACTTATTTCTAAATAATTTTCCTATTCTTACTGCAAAGTCTGAAGAAGTTATATACAAATCAAGTCCTTCTTTTAATTTGTTCTCATCAATTAATTCTATTTTATTTTTTTCTATTTCTTTTTTGACAAAAGCAACAAGTTCTGGATCATTCGGTCTTATTTGTATCTTTGCCTCATAATATCCTTCTGGCGAGTATTTTTTCATATTGCAAATATTTGTGAGTGAGGAATATTTTTAATTGTTATGATTGCCTCTTTTTCTATTATTTCACTTTCTAAGGCCAATTTTACTGTTT
>CAYYFK010000063.1:0-1352 GCA_964471565.1 Candidatus Woesearchaeota archaeon
GAAGAAATTCTATATAACCAAATAACATTAAAGAATCAAAAAATCTCATTTAGTGCATCTACTAAATCCCCGGTGCAACATTCATCAAGACAGTCTGCAACATCTTGTGTTGTTCTTTGAGAAGAATCGTACTCACAGACCATTTCTTTATTTAGTAGGCTAGGATCTATTACACTATTTTCCAAGAACCAATATTTAACTATACAATTATCGCCTTGCTCCTCTTGAATTTCGTATCCCCTGAAAATTCCAAAAAACGGCTCAAATCCAAGGGCAAAGGTTCCATCTGAAATTTCGCAGGGCACTAATCTTTCTCCGAATAATTCTGTAAATGCAAGTGCATCTTCGGGACTACATAATATCTCTGTAAGATCATCGCTATAGCAATCTAGTATTGTTAGTGGATCTGTGACTGGATATTCTTCAGAATCGTCATCATCTGGTTCTTGCTCTTCTACAACACATATGTGATTATCACATTCATAGCCATCTACGCAACCAAAATTAGTTATGCACTCAACACAGGTTTGATCTATAGAAATGTTGGAGCTAGACGCACAGACATAAGTTCCTCCATCACAATTTGTACATGTTTGAGTACAATCATCGTTAGTTGTACATTCAGGAGTATATACTTCATCCCCTGCTACTACGACAATAGTTTTAAGTTTAGTTTTTAAAGGGAATACGTTTGTTATTATATCCTCTATGGATGTTATCCTCCCCCCGCAATCATCCCTGTTAAACGCCTCGTTTATATCTCTACAATCGTAGACGTAAATCGAGTATGTATATGACCCTTCCTCATGATGTCCACCACTTAAGGCAACTTTTAAGAAATTTGTTTTTTCTGGATCACTAAAATCTATATCATCAAGCATCCCGACTGTTTTGGCACACCCTTGGACGCCACTGGCACTACAATAGATTATTGCGCCTTCGAACGGCTCTCCTTGGTATTTCAAGTAATAGTCTCCAATGACTTCTTCGTTGATTTCATACGTATCTTTAGGGAGGAGAATATCGAGTATTATTTCCTCGGGGTTTATCCCTGTTGTTGTGTCTTCCGTTCCAGTTGTATCTCCGTTGTTTGTGCCGAGATCTGTATCTTCAGAGTCTGATTTTTCTATTACAGAGTTTATGAGTAAAAAAGCTACAACTCCTATTATTATGATAAGAATTAGTATTGATATTATCCACCAAACTTTTTTTGATTTCTTTTGGGGGATTTGATATGTTGAGTCTATTGGATCATTATAATCTTCCATGACTAATTTGGGGGTTTATTTCTATATAAGGGTTTTGTAAGTATTGTGGAAATGTTTAAATACTAAACAATTAAATTTATGATT
>CAYYFK010000064.1:0-1342 GCA_964471565.1 Candidatus Woesearchaeota archaeon
TCTGGAGTTACCATATTTTACTCCGTAACTAAATCCCAGGCTTGAGTATCCTCATCCCATTCATACTCACAAGGCAAAGCCCCTGTTGGATAAGGTATAGGTGCTTCCCATTTACAAGTATTTTCATTAAGTAACCAACTATTAAAAGGTTGTAATGGAATAAAAGCATCACGAATTGAATCATATTCAAAACCAATACCAGCGAAATTCTTTCTTATTGTTTCGTTGTAAGATGTTTGCTTCCAAGTACCACTACCAAAGAAATCATTACACCAGTTTTCACCATCTGCTTCGTATTGGTCATCAATAACAACTACTCTTAATACAATATTATTTTCATCTAATTCTGCGAAATGTGCCATAAGTTCTCCTATTATTGGAACTGGTATCTAATAATCACTACACCTGAACCTCCTTGTGCACCGGCTGACCCTTGACTACCACCGCCACCACCACCTAAAATTACTGCTAGAAGAATTTGTATTATTTCTACTAATTCCATACCTATGGATTGAATGAAATTAAACCTAATACTTGTCTTAGTGGTGAAGAATCAGTACAAGTGGCTGATACACTCTTACTACCACCAGAAGTAAACTCAGTATGCGCACCTGACATTGAAGAATTACCACCACCAATATCAACATCTACATTCTCAGACAAACCTGACCAAGTCCAAGTACCGCCATTTTCTTGGTTAAACGCAAAACCAAGAACAGCACCATTATCAGGACAGTTCACAGAAGCTGACAAGACACCACTAGAATCTACAGTATCAGAAGCAGTAGCATTAGTACCAGTTGAATTATAAACTGAGTAGGATACCATACCGAATCTATCTTGAGACCCTGTTAAGTTAACTGTTACAGTAGCTGTTGTACCTGAAGTAATTGTTCTTGAATAGAATACAAGCTGTGACCTATTGTCAGGCTCTGTACTAGATACGTATAATTCTTGTGTAGCAGATACACCGCCAATAGTACAACCACTTACGGAAACACCACTATTATTACCTGTAGAGGCTACACCAACAATTACCTTTCTATCTGAAGTTGCGGTACCAATAGGGGCAGATGACCAAGTATATGAAGAACGATTACTTTCATCACTATACTGACCGTTGTAAGTAATATCTACTGGAATTACTGAAGAAGTACCATAAAAGTCATTAAGACTTATAGCACCTGATGACGGTACAGTATCTGAGCCATAATATTCACTTAATGAGATAGGATGAGAACCACCAAACTCATCTTGGATGTCTTGTAAACTGATTTGTCCTGATGATTGTAAAGCCATTATTTATTCTCCAATTCTTTAACTCTAGCAGAAAGTTCCTTAA
>CAYYFK010000065.1:0-1297 GCA_964471565.1 Candidatus Woesearchaeota archaeon
TTTAGCTTTGAAGAAAGTTTTAGCTTATAAACGTTCCGTTGTTTTGAATAATCAATCTTTTCAGATTAAAAGATTAAAACAGTGATTATACACAACAACTGAACCTTTATCTCCTAAAACTTTCTTCAAAGCTAAAATAAATTCTTCTCTTGGATCCTCATTTCCAGAATAAAGAAATTCATAATGTTTAGGTTTATCTCCTTCTTTCTCTACAACATGCAAACTGAACTGAAAACAAACCTGAGAATAAGGTTTTAAGCCATCAAACATAGGCACAGCAGTACTAAAAGTCTCAAAGTCAAGATAATAAAGAGGGTATTGTAAAGTATTCAGAAAATGCTTTATGCTTTCTTTATGAATATGAATCTTTTCCTTAAGTTCACAATCCTTTTGTATTCCTTGCTTATCATTTAATTTAAAATCTTCAGGAATATCTCTAATCGCGTGAATTCCATCTTCAAACAACTGAAGAGACTTTTTACCTCCACGATACAAATGAAAGACATGATTCTCAGGAAGAAAATCCCAACATTCAGTTAAAGGACATTCATAAGGATCTTTACACCTAGGGCCTATAACAGCTTCAGGATATTTGTCTTTATTGATAACCTCAAGAAGATAATCAATTTTCTTCTTAATATCTTTCAATAAATCATTAACTTCAGAAGTAATATCATCCTTCGCAAATAATTTTTTAAGATCAATCTCTCCATTCCTGACGTATTCATTATTTAAGTGCATCAAAAAACACTTTCTTATTTTCAGTCCTGCGGATTCATAACAATATTTTTGAAAAGACATATCATGAATATTAACTTCTTTAACTTTAGTTCCTGATTTAACTTCAATTATATCCCATTCGTCTCCAACTGGAACTAAAATATCTGCCCTAGAAAAACAATTGTTAACCATAAATCCTGCTTCAAATAAAGGTTTTTTCTCTTTCAATAATTCTTTAGATTTCTCTAGATTATCCTTAAAATCTTCAAAAGGAACATCAATGCCTTCTGGAAAGAGTTTTGTAGCTAATTCTCCTACTTTTGTACCTTCATCAAACTTAAACTGAGCAGATACATCAGGATCGGGGATTTTCTCTTTATCATGAATCAAAGCCCACAAATACCTAGGACATTGTAATCCAGCTAAATATTTTGATTTAGTTAATAATGCCATAGAATATGATAAAAACAAGATACTTATAAATCCTTATGATTTAATTAGAAGTTACTTTGCGATCTACTGTAGGTAGGCTTTGCACATTAAATAATCTCTAAACCAATCTGCACAATAAATAGCT
>CAYYFK010000066.1:0-1255 GCA_964471565.1 Candidatus Woesearchaeota archaeon
CAAGGGGCCCCGCAACCTGATCTTCAGCTACGGCGACGACTGGGATCCCGAGGCCTGCCCCAAGCCCGGCTTCTTCGAGGGGGGCTACCGCCTGTCGGACTACCCGGACTGCGTCTCCGGGTACGGGGTCGTCGGACTGACCGGTGGGGTCGGGGAGTGGACCTCCACCTCCAAGGGGGACGGGCACCTGCTCAAGCCGTCCGAGGTCGGCTCCTCACCGAAGCACGCGCGCTGCGCGGGTCGCACCGACCGGGCGGACGACTTCAAGAGCCAGCACATCGGGATGCGCTGCTGCCTGGACGCTGACTGAACGGCCCCTCACGATACTGAGGCCCTGGTCCGGCCGGACGCTCAGGCGGCGTCGGCGGCCTGCTGGGCGCGCACCGCCTCCAGGGCCTTGAGCAGCGCCTGCTGCTTTCGCTGATCGAAGTCCACGAAGCGGCAGCCGACGTACAGCTCGAAGTCGTCATCGACCACCCGGACGACCTCCGCCTCGACGGCCACGCTCACGCTGGCGCCCGGATCGCGCAGGTCGAACTCCATCCGCAGGCGGTCGCCCTGGGAGAGGGCGTGGGTCGGCACGAAGCCGATCCCGCTGGCGGAGACGCTGACCAGCCTCAGGCCGCTGGAGACGAGGCGGTCGTCGGGGTCCCACGCATGCAGGGCGACCCTCAGCTGCACCCGGAAGTACCGCGGCGGCCGCTCGGGGATGGTGATGTCCTTGGTGTCGACGTCGTAGGGATCCGTCATCTCTGCTCCCGCTTGTACCTCTCTTGTCGGCAGTTCCGGCCGAGACTTCAGCGTCATCGAGCCATCCGCGCGCCGGCGTATAGTCGGTGCGGACTCCGGGAGGACCCTCATGCGCCGCACGTCTCCGCTCTTCGTCGTCCTGTTGCTGCTCGCCTCGTGTCCCGAGCCGGAGGTCATCGTCGCGATCGACGGCGACGGCGACGGCTGGACCGAGTCGCTCGACTGCGACGACGACGTCGCAGCGATCTTCCCGGGCGCCCAGGAGGTCTGCGACCTGGTCGACAACGACTGCGACGGGCTGGTCGACGAGGACGCCATCGACTCGGTCATCTGGTACGGCGACGCCGACGTGGACGGCCACGGCACGGACCAGTTCGTCGTGTTCGCGTGCGAGGCGCCCCCCGGGTACGTCGGAACCAGCGACGACTGCAACGACCTGGAGCCGCTGACCTACCCCGGCGCCGACGAGCTCTGCGACGGGGCGGACAACGACTGCGACGGCACC
>CAYYFK010000067.1:0-1243 GCA_964471565.1 Candidatus Woesearchaeota archaeon
TGTATATTACAATATATATTTTTTTTTCTTTATATTTGTTTTAATCCTTGTAGATGTCCATCAATTTTGCAATATCAACTTTGACCTCCTGTAGGTTTTTTTGAATATTGTCTAATCTCTCCTGGTCGACCTGTACCTCCTGGTGAATTCTCTCCTGGTCGACCTGGGCCTCCTGGATGTTTTTTTGAAGATTGTCTATCCTGTCTTTTATCTCAAATCCTTCAATCCTGATTGGGTGGTATCTCGGCTGAAACTCTTCCATTTCTTCTCTTGACAGATAGCTTCCCATTTTTTGTTTTTATTCCAACATTATAAATTTGCCGAAGTTTCTTCATTCCAACATTATAAATTTGTCGAATTTAGACCTGTACATCGACGGATGCTCTGGTATCTTCCTGTGTAGGTCAACGAACAAAAACGGGTGGACTGGGTCTTCCATAGCGATATCATAGGCACGCATGAAGTCCTCTTTGGTGACCTCGCCTGACATCTCAGTCGCGATTTCGTCCAGCTCTTTTTGGTCCTTTGATTTGAAGAAGATCGCGTTTGTAAAATTGTTCCTGATTGGTCTTGGTATCGAACCGCCTTGGCAGCGGTAATTCTGAGCGTTGAAGAAGACTGAGCATCCAATACTCGGTCGGTCATCCTCGAACGCTCCGAGGTGTCGGTGTCTCAAACAAAAATTGACCATCTTCCTACCTGTCAATACCGGACTGGCTAAAGCGTCATCTACCCAAAGGCCACAGAATGGATTGCGCCCTCCCCATTTGTGTTTCGGCGGAGCGAACTTCCCGTCCTCCTGGTAAAACATCAACAATAATTCGTCAGGGATGTAGGACACGTTATCAGCCATCAACTTCAAAAAGCGTTTGTATTCCTTCATCTGTTCTAAGTACCTGACGAGGTCGTCTCGCTCTTGTTCAATCTTCTCTGTGATTTTGGTCATGATATCCTTGTCTTCCAGGTCCGCATAGATATCGTCCGGGTCGATATTGTTGAATTGAGACATCAGTTCATAGTTGCTCTCAAAGGTCGGAGATATCACAAACAACCTATCGAATTTTAGACCCTTTATCAAATGCGTTGTAGCGACGCCCTTGCCAGCCCCCCTCTTACCAAACACACCGGTAATCATATGAGCTTGTGGCATCGCTGGGTCTGTTTTATAGGCGAAGGCCTTACCTCCCGGCGGATGGATAGTCATCCCTGACGCTTTAATGAATTTCGCTCGTGGCATATTTTT
>CAYYFK010000068.1:0-1234 GCA_964471565.1 Candidatus Woesearchaeota archaeon
TTTTTAGTTTTATTTATAGCTATTATTGGTTTAACGGGTTTTACAATTGCTTATGATGGAAGTGGGGATGGAGAACCAACCTATATGGGACATAGTATAGATGAGGTTTTCCCGGGAACATATATATATCCATCTGGTACGGGACATATCCCCCTGGTTAATATATTTAGATATGATAATGTTTTTCCTGATTCTACTATCCTATATATTCATGATGATGCATGGTATAATGATAATCCACCAAAGAATCCTTCGAAACACACAATATCTGTAGATGGAAACTCTAAGTTTATTGGTCGTGTAAGTGTTGATGCTGACCTTGTTTTGAGCTATAGTTCTATCCCTTTTGAAGATAATTTATATCTTTGTGAAGGAGATGGTTGTGGAAATAATATTTATAATATGGCCGGAAGACCGCTTTGTGTGGCAAGTAATGGAGTTGTTGCGGTTTGTCAAGGTAGTTAGGGGGAATGTAAAGAAAAATGAAAAAAATATTGATAATCTCGGTTTTGTTTATGTCTTTATTTTTAATTAGTTCTTGTGAGGAAATTCCTCAAAAGTCTATAGATCGGACTGTTGCGGATCCATGGGGATTGCCCATTGATCAAATAAGCCATGGCGGAGATAGATATGTTTGTAATGAATATTTGAATAGTGGAGGTTGCTATCCTTCTGATTATATTCCTGCTGGGTCTTATGAAGTTATTTGTCCTGATAAGCCAGATGAACATCCATATGATGGGCCTTTGTGTACAGTTAGTGGATATCTTACATGTGCTATGAATGGATATGAGTGTTCTGTTGAGCATCATATCGATGATAAATGGGTTGAGTGGGGCTGTTACTGTGATGGTTATGTTGGTGAATGTGGTGATGGTGAAGTGGACCCAGACAATCCTGTTGATTGTGAGCCTCCTGGACAGGATAATGATGATGATTGTTATCAAGAAGTCCAAGAAATGTGTGATTCCGATGGTAAACTGTTAGGAAGAGATGAATATGGCCAGTGTGGATCTCAATGTATTTGTCAATATGATAATTTTGATATTGAGTATGGTTGTAATGTAGCTCAATGTCCTGCAGATTGTGATGCTACTGGATTTGGAGAGTTTACTGATTGTTCTGATTATTTGGGAGCCGACTGGGAAGGAGATTTAATTTGTGATTTAGATACTTGTGGAATTGATGATTCTGCTTGTGTATATGAAGGTACTAGTTGTACTCCAGGAACAAC
>CAYYFK010000069.1:0-1233 GCA_964471565.1 Candidatus Woesearchaeota archaeon
ACCAACCGTAGAGCCTGATTTTAATTGTGCCATATTTTATTTCTCCATTAATTTTCTTTTGCGCTCGGAGGAGTTCCTTGGCGCTAATAAATTTATTCTACTACTAAATCCCAGGCTTGAGTTGTTTCATTCCACGTATAAGAATCAAAAGAACCTTCAGGTACTATTGGATATGGAATTGGTGCTTCCCACTGACAGGTTTCTTCTACTAAATTCCAGGATGGGAAAGGTTGTGGTGATATAAAGGCATCTCTTGTGAAATCATATGTGAACCCAACACCAGCGTAGTTCTTACGGAAGGGAGTACCTGTAGGATGTTCATTGCCTACTGTGTTGTAAGATGTTTTCTTCCAATCTGTTCCACCCCATCCTTGTTTTAACCATTCTACTGTAGCAGTTTCACCACCTAGAAAGTCTTCTTGACTATTATCTACTACATTTACTTCGATAATAGTATTAGTTTCGTCTAATTTAGCATAATGTGCCATAATTTATTTTTCCTTTATTGATATTGGTATCTGATGATAACCACACCGGAACCACCAGAGCCGCCTGCTCTTTTTGCGTCAGCGCCACCACCGCCGCCACCGCCTTTATTTGCTTGCCCGGAATTTCCAGCAGAATTATCAACTCCAGAGCCGCCACCATCGGTTGCCGAACCGCCAGCAGTGTCATAACCTCCACCTCCGCCGCCGCCGGCTCTCCCCACCGAGGAACCAGATATTGACGACGAAACACCAGTGCCGCCTGCACCGCCTGCACCTTGACTGCCTATTGTTTCCCCCGCTCCGCCTGCACCACCACCGCCTGCGCCGCCGATGCTGCCAGAACCTACGGTGGTTTCGCCGCCGTCATATCCTTGACAAGACGTACCTACTCCCTTATTCGTATTTCTATGAGCGCCACCGCCAGATCCACCTGCAAACCCATTCCCAGCTTTTCCACCACCGCCGCCACCGCCAGTAGACGACACACTAAGCCCAGAAGAGGCCGAGCCGCTGGAACCTCTTGCGCAGCAAGAACCTGCCGCACCCCCAGATCCCCCTGCTCCAACAACAATTGAGTACCCTGCTTCCGTCACAGCAATACTAGATGCTGCGGAACATCCTCCGCCCTGAGTGCCGTAAGACGTTCTATACCCGCCTGCACCACCGCCGCCGCCAACATTTGAGCCGCCGCCACCTCCACCGGCAACTACCAAGAAATCTACAAGATTGCTATCACCTACTTGAG
>CAYYFK010000070.1:0-1198 GCA_964471565.1 Candidatus Woesearchaeota archaeon
CTTGATGTTAAGTTTGCCAGAACTATTCAAAGAGTTCAGGTTGACATTGAGGCTGGTTTAGAAAGTTTAGCTAAACGCCACTTACAATTACGAGGTTATCCTGCTGCTTTAATCAAAAAGCTAAGAATTTCTCTTCCTGAGCCTTCTGATATGTCTGCTAAGAGGAAGCTGGATATTGATGAGCAAAAAACCAGAGTTATCCAAGCTGTTCAAGGTTTGGCTCTTTTCTCTAAAGAATCTATCTATAGAGAGTTCTACGACATGACAGATGAAGAAATTCGAAGAATGCAGTCTGAACTTGAAGAAGATCAGCAGAAAGATCTGGAGTTGCAACAAGAACAGGCAGAAATAGGGGCTGAAGCTGGTGGTGGTGGTGCTGCTGGGGCTGGTCCTGCTCTTGGAGAGGCTGGGGGGCAAGAACCTGCTGAAAATGTACCCCCCACAGCAAATGAAAATAAAGTTTCTGATTTGGAAACTTTGAGAGATTCAGTTCTAGAAGAAGACAAAAAAGAAGTAATTTCTAGGATAATTAAAAAACAACAACAAAAAGCGTAGATTAAGGCTATAAACTAACATATATAAGTTTAGAGTCCGTAAAAATGGAGATTAAAAATGTTTGCGAAACTATTTGAAGAAAGAGATAAAACTATTACTCACCTTGTTAAGTTAGGTGATTGCGTAGCCAGATCTCTGCGAGAGAATGTAAGCTTGTTTGCTATTGATAGCAATAATTCACAAGTATCATATCTAACAGAGAGTGGTAAAGTTATTAGTGGAGAGTACTCCATCGACCAGGATGTAAAGCTTGATTCTATCAAGGTTCAGGATTCTTCAGTATTTGAAGATGGTGAACAGCTAGACACTTTTGTTAATGAGAAAATTCACACTTTTATCGAAAGCATTCATTATGGGGAATATTCCTCCGCTGATGATTCCTTCTCCGATGTATTATCTCTTTGGGAAAACCGTCTTAAATTATCAACAGTCCAAGCTAAACTCTATGAGCAATCTAGTAGATTATCAGATGTTGAAAAGATTATTGAGTCTTCCGAGTTTCAAAAACTCGTTGAGGTCTCTCCCCAACTTCAAGAGTTTTTAAAAGAAAACTTTGAGAAAATCACCTTGGTTCCTGAAGTTAGAAACGCTATAAACCTTTCTAATGCAGTTTCTCAAGCATTTAATTTTCCAAAAATAACTT
>CAYYFK010000071.1:0-1189 GCA_964471565.1 Candidatus Woesearchaeota archaeon
AAAGCGGATCCGCCGATAATTCATCAGGCGTATAATTTCTTTCACTTATCAAAAAAGAATTCCATTTTTTAAAAATATTTTCCATAGACGCACTCAACTCCGGATCTTGACAGAAAGTCTCTTAGAACGAGTCCTACGCTCTTGTAGGGGCATAAATCGCTCTAATTCAGACTCGTCATCGACGTACCCCTCATCTGCCATTTTATCTTCCAATTCTTTAGTCATGACTGCTAGTAGTTCATAGGCGTCTCCCATGCTAGTCACATAGTCTTTTAGGACTGTCATGACCTTTTCGGTCGCTTCGTCCTTTATCTCGTCGATCTCGGTCCAACCCAAAACGGGAGCAGAGGGTCCGCCGGTAAGTTCGACTGCGTTTGCTGTGCTTGGATGACCGATTCCCAACCCTTGACCATAATTCAAATTACCAGTCATGACCTCTCGGATAATTTCTTTTATTTTAGATTTATTTATTTTCACAAATTAATTCCTCCACTTCTTATAAGTAGTGCAACGGCATTACAACAAGATCCGTTCCTTGCGCTTTTTTCTTTCCTCGGGAGCGTTATGGCGACAAAATTCTTCCATAGAGGAGACATCTGCTCCCCGGGGTACCCTAAGGAATGGGAAGACGGCATGCGCCGCCTGCACGGCGCCCGAGAAAAACATTCGCGCGCTTATCTTGAGCGCCGAGTATAAATGTTCCCAATATGTCTCCCCGGCATCATATGGGTGATCGGTGAAGAGATCATGCATTTTCTTGGCAAATTTCATGTTCTGTCACCAATTGTTATTTTTATTTTTCTTCGCGACTCTTGTAATCTGTACCGTGGAGGTTCTTTTGGTTCGGGAGTCGGGAATTCTGCTGGAAACTTTTCGATGTATTTCGTAAAACTGTCGTACAGTGCTTTCTTATATGCTTCGATGTTCTTATCTATTACGCCGAAGCTCGTTACGACTTGATCTATTTCAGACTCGTCCAAATCATTGATGTTGAGAACGAAGTCGAAGTGGGTGGTTTCGTGTCCAACCATCATCTTTATTTCTATTCGCGGGTTCCTCTTGACAATGTTAGAAAGTCTATCAAGTGCATCTTGCGGGACGCCATCGCCTTCAGTACCAGGCAGTTCTGGTTGCCTGTCCAGCAAGTCAATAACTTTTTTGTTTGCTGTGTATAATATTAATTCTTTAT
>CAYYFK010000072.1:0-1167 GCA_964471565.1 Candidatus Woesearchaeota archaeon
TAATTATTTTCTAATGTAGTTAATCTTGATAAAACATCTGCTAATTGTGTTTCTAATGTAGTTACTTTATTTTCTAATGCTGTATTTTTTCTACTTAATTCTTGAATGGCGGATATTCCTACTGTGAATATTTTATCTTTTGCTAATGTTTTAAAATCATCTACTTTTGGTCCATATACAAATAATTTATTATCTTCAAGATTTCCTATTATTTCGTTTTCTAAATAAATATTTCCATTAGAAATACTAAAATTACCATTTAATTGTAAAGTTGTGTCATTTATATGAATAACATCCAATTCTAATTCTTTATTTTTACCATCAAAAAATTTAAAGTTTAATGGATTACTTAAATTACTATACATTTCTGTATTACCTAAATCTAAACTATTTTGTATAGTAACTAAAACATTACCATTAACTGTTGATACATTACCAACTTCATATATACTTGGTAAATGATTACTCATAGTCAATGTAGCTAATGGAATAATATCTTCTACTTGTTGTGCTATAAAACCATATGTATCTAAATTTCCTTTTTTAATAACATCTTTATATTTATATTTTTTAACTTCAAGTTGATTTATTAAATTAAGACTTTCATTGTCGTCTAATTCTACAATATCTTTTTTAATTCTATAATCTGAATAACCAGTTGTACCATTTGCTGCAACAAAATATCCACTTGTATGTATTCCGTCAACTGCATATAATGAACAATTTAAATTTAACCAATAGTTACCCCAATTTGTATCAAAAGTACTCGTGATATATTGTGCCCAAATCAATTCCATACTACCCAAACCTTGCATTGAATTTGTAGTAGCAACATGAAGTGGAAATAGTGGGCTTGTTGTTCCTACTCCTAATTTACTTCCATCAAAAGTTAAATCAACGTCACCATTTAATGTAGTACTACCTGAAAATGTAGCAATTCTATTACTTGCACCATTTGAAACACTTGTTATTGCACCACCACCACCGCCGCCTCCTCCACTGTTATTATCTGTTCCTGGTTCCCATTTACTTGAAGTAGAATTATATTTTAGAACTTGTCCATTTGATGGAGATGTTGTTGATACATCTGTAAGACCGCTTAAAGTAGAACTTCCTCCACTGTTATTATCTGTTCCTGGTTCCCATTTACTTGAAGTAGAATTATAT
>CAYYFK010000073.1:0-1163 GCA_964471565.1 Candidatus Woesearchaeota archaeon
GATATTGATTGCCAGGACTCTGTATGTCAGGATAATAACTTTTGTTTAGATTATCCTAGATATATATGTAAGAATTATGACTCTTGGGGTTGTGAACAGGTTTATATTGTAGATATGCCCTTTCCTTCTGTAGACAGTTTGCCTCCAGATGTAGACTTAGGTGTCTATGTTAATGGTGAAGCAGAGCCTAGGCAGGCAGGAGACGGACATGTTGAAGGGAAGACATGGATAGAATTATTAGATGTTAGTGCAAATGAATGTGGTAGATGTTATGGTTGCTATTGGCACCATTGTACTGAAAGGATAGGTGATGAATGGGGTCCTGAGTTAGATATATCTCAGTATTTTATTAGTGGAAAGACAAGGCATTGGAAGGATGAAAATAATAATTGGAATGGTTGTGACCATTCTTGCGGATATGATGAATGTAGTGGTTGTAGTGCTGACCCGGATGGAGGAGGCTATAGGATTTGGTCTGAGTGGGATTTAGAATGTAGTGGGTCCGATTCAAATCATGTTTGTGTAACTGACGAGTCTGATCCTGTTGTGCCTTACTTTTCTTCAGGACAGCAAGCATGTCATTTGGTTCAGGGAAATTATTGTTCTGGATTGGAGGTCAGTTGCCATAATAAAGGATATCCTGTTGATTGGACTGAGTCGTCGGCTACATGTGATGAGCACCCGGATGATTATGCTTCAAGGTGCTCTTATAGGTCTATTTGTGTGGAAGAACCTCCCGCTCCGCTCCAAGATGGAGGATTTTGGAATGCCTTTGTAAATTTCTTTACAGGCCTTTTCTAATTTTTTTCTTTTTTCGTTAATTTTATAAAGAGAATATTTGTTCTTTAATATCATTGCGTTGGTGGTGTAGTGGTTAACATCCGAGCCTTCCATTGTTTCAAACAAATTGGGACAGAAGTTAGCTTGTGACCCGGGTTCAAATCCCGGCCGGCGCACTCAAATTTATCGTGTTTCTGGGTTTTATCGTTTCCATAAATTTCTTGTGATCATATCTAGAGATAAATAAATGAAAAATATCTTTTCTGTTTTCCCTTTTTTCCTTGAGCAAAGTTTTTGAGTGTTTGATTCCTAATTTGGTTAGAAATAAGGAAATGTCTTCTGCTAATCCTGGAGAAACTGTTGCAAAACTTATTTTGTTTTTG
>CAYYFK010000074.1:0-1152 GCA_964471565.1 Candidatus Woesearchaeota archaeon
ATTTTAGCTTTATTTTTTCGAAGTTAATAAGCTTGTTCTAAAGCTTTTTTTCTATCTTCTATTTGAGCTAAGCACTGTCTAAGACTTCTATAAGGAGAATCACTTAACATATTTAATGTCATTAATTGATTAGTAGTTTGAGTATCAGATCTTCCTGTAACATTAATAGCTCTATCTATTTCTAACATTCTATCAGATATTTTTGCTAAAGTTTTAGGAGTAAGTGATACTAAACTATAAGAAGGTAATTCTTCTATTAAAAATTTAGAAATCTCTTTATAAGAAGTTTCTGCTAACTCTGTCATTATATAAACCTATATTAATATTAAAAAAATTAATCACCACTACAAGCACCACCACCATAGAAATTTTGACCAAATAAACTTCCTGCATCAGAACTATTACCTGTAGTAGCTATAGTTAGATATTGTGTTTTACTATAATTAGGGTGACCTCCTGTAGTTATCCCTCTAGAACCGTCTGAAGTACCAGTTTGCCCTCCAGCAGCTGAAAAAGCTAAACTTCCGAAGGAAACTGAATTACCTGTAGTAGCTATTGTATTATATTTAGAAGTAGTTGTAAAAGTTCGACCTCCAGCCCACCAAACTATTCTAGAATCATTTGAAGAAGCTGAAGGATTATCTGCATCTCCACCTAAGTTACCAAAACTAACAGAATTACCTAAAGAGGCATAAGTAACATAATCAATTCTACTTTGATAACCGGAACCTTCACCACCCGCAGCAAGAGCTCTATCTAAACTGCCATCGGCACCTACTCTATCACGCGGTCCTCCCATATTACCAAAATTAGTAGAATTGCCTGTACTAGATATAGTAACATAATCCATTCTTGCTTGGTCAGATTCTCCACCAGTAGTTTGACCCATTATAAATAATGCTTTAATTCCATCACTAGCACCTGCTCCATGTCTTCTGGCTAATGATAAATTACCAAAAGCAGAAATACTACCAGTAGAACTAAAAGTTATATATTCAATGGCTGCAGTTACACCCACACTATTATAAAAAGATTGGCCTCCCCCACCCCAAACTCCTCTAGATCCGTTAGAGGAAGCCATTCTTCCATTATTAGCAGGATTAGATAAAGTAACAAAAGTCCCAGCCCCTGTTAGAGAAGAAATAGAACAAT
>CAYYFK010000075.1:0-1145 GCA_964471565.1 Candidatus Woesearchaeota archaeon
CCATTTTTTACTTTAAAATTTTTCTGTGACAAGATTCATTCTCCTCTTTGTCTACCTTAAGTTACTTTTAACTTTAAAATCTAAATCCGACATAAGATTCCCTTTCCTCTAATGTCTTAATCTTATAGCTGAGTTCTTAACGTAGCTATTTGATCATCTATACTCTGAATAAAATCAATAGATTCCTGAACTCCTAAGGCTGCTTCTCTCATTCTGCGGGGAGTAACTGAACTTTCAAGAATTAAAATTTTATCTAATACTGAACTATATATTTCAGGTACTTGCATATCTTCAGTAATTTCTAATACATTACTAGGTGGATTATACTTATCTACATCGATATCAAAAGGAGCTGTAATAACTTGATTATTACCATTTAATTCTACATATGTTTTAATATTCATTAGTCTGACACCACCATTACAAAACCTGGACGTCCTGCAGCACCATTTCTACTATGAGGACCGTTACCTCCAGAACCTCCAGTCCCTATAGTAACGCTTACATTACCACTAACGGCTACTCTTTCTCCTATAATACACTGTCCTGCCTGACCTATTTGACTCGCTCCGCCGTCGTAACCATTAGCTCCTCCAGCTCCATATCCTACGCCAGCTCCTCCAGCTCCATTAGACCATCTAGGATCTCCTGCGCGTCCGAAAGCACAATCACAAATTCTATGTATACCTCCAAAAGATTGGTCTCTTCCACCATCACCTGCAGCTGCAGAGGTGCTACCAAATGAGGTAGTACCTCCACTAGAGCCTGATCCGAGTTTCCCACCTCCGCCTCCGCCCCCTCCTACCATGTATAAAATAACATGAGTAGGGGAACCTGCTGTAGCATAATTCCAAGTACCATTAGAAGTAAATATCTGAACATCTGCACCTCCTGCTATTTCAGACCAGGTATTATCCCCTCTTAAATAGGTAGAAGAGCTAGCAGTACCGGAAGCAGATAACTCCGAAATACCTACTGCATCGTCTGCAATCTCGGAAGCTCCTACTGCATTAGCTGCTATTTCGGAAGCTCCTACTGCATTAGCTGCTATTTCGGAACTTCCTACTGCATCTGCAGCTATTTCGGAACTTCCTACTGCATTAGCTGCTATTTCGGAACTTCCTACTGCATCTGCAGCTATTTCG
>CAYYFK010000076.1:0-1143 GCA_964471565.1 Candidatus Woesearchaeota archaeon
GACTGCGCAGACCTGGCTCGAATCCCGTTTCGCGGCATTCTCGGCAGCGTTCGCTGGTCATACACGGGTCCTGTCCTGGGTAGGTGGAGGTTATTCTTTCGTCACGTCTTCGGGCAACGACTATTGGGGCTTGGGTGCTACGATGAACGGTCTAGCGTGGGATGCCGGCATGGGCAATCGCAGCGGCATAGTCGAGCGTTACAACCTACACACGCAGGATCTGACCCTTGGCCAGTCCGTCGATGACGACGGCTACATTTACACTGACGACACCATCCCACCGCTCGCCGACGGACGCTACTTTGGCGATGAGAACGAGGAGTATGGCGAGAATTGGAGTTGGCGCTACGGCGTAGACCACAGCTCACCGCGACGGTACCGTCTGTCGGTCCTTCGTTCCCTGCAACGGCAATATCGGTTTCTGTGGACCAGTCACGCCGCAGAAACCCTGAACCCGGCACTCTCCGAGTACGCTCGACTCAGTTTCGGCAAGACAGTGCTCACCAGTCCCGATGCCTGGGCCTATCTGATGGAGTCGACGGTGCTGCCCTGGATCTCGCCCGCATGCATCCATTACTGCTCGGGGGCAGGTGGTACGCCGGTGCATGTTTTGAGGAACATGGAGCGTTGGCTGACCCAGCGCGATGTTCCCGGCGGTGTCACCGTACCTACAGAGTTGACCGTGCGGAGCTTCGACGCAGGTGGCTCACGAGACCCGGCCGAGCAATGGCATGACTATGGCTCAGACGCGAACCGCAGCTACTTCGATTACCTCGCCCGCAGAACCAACGGCGCTGAGAACCCCTACATCTACTTCGACCTAGATGACCGCTTCGAGGTTCTAGGAGGGGCTGAGATCAAGGTCGAGTACCTCGATGACAACCTGGCAGAATGGCACCTCGAGTACACCGATGGTCTGGTCTTGAGGCAGACAGCTGAGGTAGTCGGCGTGGCGTCGGGCGAAGTAAAGACCGCCACCTTTGCAATCGGCGGCATCGACTCGAACGGCAACCTAATCCACGATATGGACATTCGGATCGTTCGCAATGATCCGGTTCACGAAGTAACGGTTCGATGGATCCGTGTCGTCCGGCTACAGCCCTAGAGCCGAGCACCTGATTTCAGAGGGAGAGAGGGAATCGG
>CAYYFK010000077.1:0-240 GCA_964471565.1 Candidatus Woesearchaeota archaeon
GGACGCCGAGGCGCGCCTCGGTGGCGCCCACGAGCAGGTCGTCGTGTCCGTCGCCGTCGGCATCGCCGGCGCTCGCCACCGACCCTCCGGCCCGGTCGCCGGCGTTGGCGCCGAAGAGTGCGGCGTCGGCGGTCGACAGGGATCGCTCGCCCTCCGCAGGCCCCAGGAAGAGATAGGCGGCACCCGCGTCCTCCCCCGCGGTGACGTCGCCGGCGGCACCCAGGAAGACGTCGGCGACAC
>CAYYFK010000077.1:250-1140 GCA_964471565.1 Candidatus Woesearchaeota archaeon
GCTGATGCCCAGTCTAGGGCGGCCGAGTGGCTGGAAAAACTAGAAGTCGCCGATAGGCGAGTCTCCCGTGAAGCGGGTATCGGCCGACGACAGCGACAGCGCCTGGGACGAGGGGCGGCTGACGACGTAGACGGCGCCGGCCTGGGACTCCTTCTCGCTCTGCTCGGGGGCCCCGATGACCAGGTCCGGCAGCCCGTCCCCGTCCACGTCGCCCCCCGTGGAGAGGGCATGGCCCGCGTGATCGTAGTTCGACTGTCCCTCCAGCGTGAGGTCCGCGTCCCGCAGCTCGACTTCGCCGGTGACGGGACCCCAGACCAGGAAGACCAGGCCGTCCTCGCTGCCGTCGCCGTCCGCCTCCGGGGCCCCGACCACGAGGTCGTGGAAGCCGTCGCCGTCGATGTCGCTGCCCCCCGAGAGGGCGAAGCCGGCTCCCTGGTTGCCCCACCCGCTGAGCACGACGTCGGCGTCCTGCAGGGAGCGATCGCCCCCGATGGGGGCCGCGATCGCGAAGACGGCACCGCCGTCCGAGCCGTGCTCGGGATCCCCCACCAGGACCTCCGGTCGCCCGTCCCCGTCGAGGTCGCCGTGCCCCAGGGCCGTGCCCGCGGCGCCCTTGCCTCCCGACCCGGCGAGCGTCAGGGCCACGTCCCCCAGCGAGGAGGTCCCGCACCACGGGCTGGAGCCCGGGTAGACGGCGGGGTCGGCGTCGTCGCAGTCGCCGAAGCCGGGCGCCGGGGCGTGGTCCCAGCCGCCGCTGTCCTCGAAGCAGTCGACGTAGCCGTCGGCGTCGTCGTCCACCTCCTCGGCCGCCACCTCGCCCTCGCAGTCATCGTCCAGACCGACACAGACCTCGGCCGCTGCCGGGTTCACCCCCTCGTACAAGTCGTCGC
>CAYYFK010000078.1:0-1126 GCA_964471565.1 Candidatus Woesearchaeota archaeon
TTTAATTAACTCTATTTTATACCTTTATAATCTTTATTCTGGACAAGCCCGAAAAAGAAAAGTAGGTAAGTGTAAGCCACATTCTGTTAACATTCCACTTAAATGGACAATGTATCCTGACATTCGACTAAGCGTTTCAAAAACTTGCACAAAGTCGTGCTCCGCTGTCTCATCGTTCCCCCACATCTATTCAGCTGGTTAACTCATTTCTTGTTGCCAAGAAACTTCGCAAGCCTCATTATTTAACAATGCAAGGACGTGCCATTTCTGAGCGGTTGCCTCGAGTTTCCTCGACTTAAATTAAGCGACCGATTCTTGTGTGTGGACTTTCCTCCTCAAAGGTTAGTCAGGCACTTACCTACAACCTATATACTCCAGAATACACTTTATAAATTTAACTATTTCAACATAGTTCTCACTATACTAAAAAAGTTTTACTAAAAAGAAATAAGTAAAACATAGGCAAAACATACTTGATAATTTCCAAGCGATTAGTAAACGCACGCTAAATGCCTCGTTGCCTTAGCACGTACACGCCGTTCCTATCAAACTCGTCTTCTACGAGAGCTTGTAGTATCTCTTTTTGAGGGATGCTTCGAGCTTAGATGCTTTCAGCTCTTATCACTTATAGCGTAGCTGCTCGGCCTACCCTGTCGGATAACCGATACACCAGAGGCTACGAATCCTCGTTCCTCTCGTACTAAAGGATCCTTCCTCTCAGATACTGAACACCTCCACTAGATATTGAACAAACTGTCTCACAACGTTCTGAACCCAGCTCACGAAACTCTTTAATGGGTGAACACCCCCACCCTTGGGCGCTTCTGCACGCCCAGGTTGAGTTGAGCCGACATCGTCGTAGCAAACAGCGCCGTCAATTCGAGCTATTAGGCGCTACCACTCAGTTATCCCCGAGATAGCTTTTCTGTCTGCCTTGGCCCCCATCAAGGAGGACACAAGGGTTCGCTAGACCAGACTTTCGTCACTAAATTCCTTATTATTCGGAATACAGTAAGGCTAGCTTTTGCTCTTGCACTCTACATCGGATTTCTGACCCGATTGAGCTAACCATTGGGCCCTGCTGATATCTTTTCAGCAGGGTGCCGCCCCAGCCAAACTACCCATC
>CAYYFK010000079.1:0-1124 GCA_964471565.1 Candidatus Woesearchaeota archaeon
CTAATCGAAGAAATGTTAATTCAAAAATCGATTTTAGCAGAACTTCTGGCAGAAGTGAGGAAAAAGAATGAAAAAGGCAATAATGGAGACTTGGAAAAATTTTTTGAAAGAGGATGATTGGTCACTCAGTTCGGTGGGTGATGACGAGCACTTCGGTGAACCAGAAGATGAACAACTCGCCGCACTGGAAGGACTCCGGAATGCGATTACCAATTGTATGGATGCAGGAATCCCAAAAGAGGATGTTGTCGCCACTATAATGATCTGGGCAGACAATAATTAATATCTAGGAGATAAATAAATGAAAAAACCTACTATACTAATGATTGCTGCCGTGGCATCACTAAACTTTGCATGCATGGTTGATAGACCATACGATGACGCATCATCGGAAGATATCCAATATGAACTACTTCATATCTCTTTCTCGAACTCAACCGACGAGGAAGTTGATGTTGGTGCCGGTTCCCTGATGGGAGATATCGGAGAAATAAAGAACATAGACAACCCAGCAACTATTGGCGGGTTCCATGACGAAGAATATACTTCTCTTGAAGTCATTATGCACAATAGAAAAGGCGCCGCAATGGTGATGCTCTCTATCTTTGGTGGCGTCAATCACGAGGACCTGGTTCCTGGTTCTGTGCATCAGTTTATTCCCAACACTGCAAACAGAGACGGACTCTCGGTTGAAGCGCTCGTGTGTTCTGGGGACGGTGCACCGGGAGACTGGAGTTATGACGACATTTCGAATTTGGTTCGAGTAGATGTGGAGAATACGGAAATTCCAGGACAACGAAGATTGAACTTCACTACCTACACCGAAGATGATGTCGCAACTGGTCATGTGGATATTATAGCGGAATAAAAGCACATGTCACTAGACGCTATTATGAAAATGGCAGAGAACTTATTGATAATCACAGCAGCAAACGCTGCGATTGCTTTTATCGGCACCTTTTCATTTCTCTTTATACGAGATAAGATAGCGGAGAAGAGGGAGCAGAGGAAAGAGCATGAAACTTTTGATCGAAAACTTTAAAAAATTTTTAGAAGAGGGTCATGGACCTTTTACGACTCCCCACCAACTCTTCATCCCCGCGGGGTGTAGAAACGGAGAATGT
>CAYYFK010000080.1:0-1121 GCA_964471565.1 Candidatus Woesearchaeota archaeon
TTAAATCCAATCAAATCTTGGCACCCTTAGAAGTAAATTTATATATGAACGAGTTTTAAGTTTATTATAATGAAATCTCAACTAAAAGAAATCATAAAAAAGATTAATCCTGAATTGTTCGGAGTTAAAAAAATTAATTTTGCTTCATTCAAAAAATTAGGAGTCGGTGAAGGTAATTTAAATTATGTTTTCAAATTAGGTAATAAGAAATTTATTTGTAGAGTTAACATTGATAAAGAAATGCCAAATAAATCAAAAGATGAATTTGACAATTTAAAGAAGATTCAATATTTAGGTATTTCTCCAAAACCAATTTATTTGCATGATAAAAATCCCAAATTTATTATTCTTGATTTTATTAAAGGCCACCCTTTCAGGATGGGAAAAAGAACATTTACAGATTCACAAGTTAAAAATTTAGCAAAAGTGATTGCTAGTTTACATAATCAAAAAATAAATTCTATGAAAAAACAAGAATACACATATTCGCACTATTTTGAAGAATCACAAGAATATTTTAAACAAATAAACAAATATACTAAAAATAAATTTTCAGACATTTTATCTATTTTAGATTCTCAAATTATGAGTCAAATTTCAGAAAAAGAAACACATGAATTTGGTTTAATTCATGGCGACTTATGCCCTCAGAATTTGGTTGAAACAGATAATGAGATAAAATTAATTGATTGGGAATCTGTAAAATATTCTGACCCTGCAAAAGATATAGCAAATATTCTTATTGATTTTGAATTAAATAAACAACAATTGGATTTATTTTTGAAGCAATATTCAAAATTAAGATTTGATGAAACTATTTTAATTAGAGCTAAGACTTTTGCCATATTGCTGAGATATATTTATGTTCTTTGGGAAATAACAAGAACTTTTGAGATTATCAATAAAGAATTACCTAAAGAATACTTGCAAAAAACAACTGCTAAAAGTCATTTGAATGAAGCAAAAAAACAATTCAGGAAATTAAAAAAAATAGTTGAGATTTCAGATGTAAATATAGATTCATTATTTACGGGTGCCAAGATTTGACTTCTTCGGAGTTTTTCCAAAACTCCTCGACCACGCTGCGCTCTCACTTCGTTCGGGGGATTTAACAAGGATTA
>CAYYFK010000081.1:0-1119 GCA_964471565.1 Candidatus Woesearchaeota archaeon
CTGTTACATACTCCTAAGCTAATTGATCCGTCGCTTGATGCACTTGCTTCGAAAGTCATGAAGCCCACTAAAAATGCTTTTTTGATTTTAGAGTTAGAGTTTCTTATTATTTCTGGAATTCTAACTGTATATGTCTTATTTCCCAGGGGTATTTTAAAGAATTCTGTAATATATCTACTCATTATTTTGTTTCTGAATTTTATTGTGAAGCTGTTTCTGTCTCTTTTTTCAGGTCTTACTTCAACGTCCCTAAAACAATTTTTCGTCCATTTTTTCAAGGCTATTTGATTTGATAAGTGTTCTTCTTCCCATCTTATCATATGGGAGTTACTTAGATTTCCATCTGCACAAAAAGAACCCATTATTTTTGCTAATCCGGGGGTTAATTTGTGACAACATTTTGTTTTTTCTGAAATGTGCTGGTTACATTCTAAATGTTCTATACTTTTGAGTAAATTGTTTTTTGTTTTGATAAATTTTTCTTCCGGTATTTTTGAGGTATTTTTCCAAATGGCTAACAAATCTTTTATTATAAATAAAGGAATTTTGTTGGCTTTTGAGTAAATTGTTTTATGTATTAAGTTTAGTTTCTGTAGGCAAAAGTCGCCTTTGTTACAATTAATTTCTATATCTTTTAGTTTTCCTAACTGTTTTTCTATTCTTTTTAGTTTTTTACAAGAAGGAAAGTAGTTATTATCTAAAACTTTGTTCATATCTTGGCCTGAGATTTTTATTAGTTCGTTTGCTTTTGTCTTGGTTAGATTATTTTCTTTTATGCTTTTGTCTAGTTGTGTTCCTAAATTTATACTGTTTGACTTGATTTTTATGTTTATGTTATTGTTTGAACAGATTTTGTTTATTATTTCTTTATTTGTATATTTTTTGTTTATTTCTCTTATTATTTGATTTAAATTTAGGTTTTTCCCACTAGCTAGAATTATAGATTTTGGGTCTATATCTGTTTCTTTGTGTAATTCTAAGATGTCTAAAAACATAGTTAATTATGGCAAAATTAGTTTATAAACTCTTTTTGTGTACTTGACAACATAGTTTTCAATATATGTTTTTTTAATGGAAAACTTTATTAGTTGTTTTTATTTGTTATTTATATGAAAAAGA
>CAYYFK010000082.1:0-1089 GCA_964471565.1 Candidatus Woesearchaeota archaeon
AGCCATTAGTTTTTAGAACTTTTAACGCACTTTGAATATTAACAGTGCTTCCGGAGATTGGACCTCTTTCTGAGAAAACAAAATCAAATTCTTCATCTTTGAATGGAAGATCAAAAGATTTAGCTAATTTAAATGATACATTCTTAGTTTTTGAGAAGGTTTTGTTCTTTTTTGCTAAATCAATGTGATGTTGATCATTATCAATTCCAACTCCTGTTTTGAAATACTTTGAGAAATTTATTAGGGTGTGTCCATCTCCACAACCAACATCAAGAACTTTAAAATCTTTCTTTAATTCTTTTTTTAGAAAGCTTTTGATGTCTGGATTCAATCTCTCATCAAAAAAGTATTTGGCTTTCTTTTGATCGTAATAAGAGTAATCTTTCTCAAGAATTGATTTGATTTTGTTTTTATTGATTTTCATAATATTACCTCTTTAATATTTCTAAAATTGTATTTACTGATTTTCTTGGATTTTTATGGGTGTTGTCCACTTTGAATTCATTTTGAAGATTTTTTCTTTCTATAATTTTCTTATTCCATGATAAAGCTGTTTTGACATCTTTAAAGCCAGAATCTCTTTCACCAAGAATGCGATTTTTTAATTCCTCATCATTTTTGACAACCAAGCTGATTATGACATAATTATATTTTGAAAACTTTTTAGGGATTTGTTCAATTCTGAAATCTTGTAGGTCGTTTACGATTATATTCTTGTAACCATGTTTGACATAGTTTTTCAGAATAAAAACCAAATTTTCAAAAGACATCTGTTCTTCTTTTTTACTCGCATTCTTCCATTCTCTATCAAGATGAAATTCTCTAATCCAACCAAAATCGATCATTGGAGAATTATTTAGTTTATTTCTCAAGAGATTTGAGATTGTAGTTTTTCCACTTCCAGGCGAACCCGCAATAAAGATGAAATCTACCATATTGTTTACATTAAATATTGGGAATTTATATAATTATCTAAACGAACTGATAAGTTAGACTATCTGTGCATAGCACTAAGGCGGCTCATTTTTATTTCATTTAATCCTTGTTAAATGAGGGTGAGCGAAGCGAAAGGCTGCAAGCCGTCCCCTT
>CAYYFK010000083.1:0-1050 GCA_964471565.1 Candidatus Woesearchaeota archaeon
AGGTGCCCAAACAGAAATATTATTTTCACGACGATTGAGTTTAATCCTTGTTAAACGTCCCGACGACTGAAAGGAGGAGAGCCTGCAAGGCGTGGCGTGTAGTGAAACGAAGCGAGTTTTTTCTTTGGCGTTAAAAAATAAAAATCAGTAATAGATAAAATTATAAATTGGTTTACCAATTTACTATTATTATGACTCAGAAATGTTTTAAAAAAGAGAGTGGTTCCATCAAGCAAAGATTTATTGATAGAAGAAAATTGCTCAAGCCATTTATAGAATTATATGGAAATCCTATTTTAGTTCATGCAATAGATAAAAAGATTATTTTCAAGAAAATTTTAGAAGAAGGAAAACTAAAACTTCCAAAAAAGCATTCTTTTCCAAAAAAAACTCCTTATATGGAAAAATTTCTGGGAATCGACAACGGAATTTATTATAGTTTAGGGTTTGTTTATTTGACAGCTTATCAATGGAAATATAACCTTATCTTTGACGTAAGATATTTACAGAATTGCAAATACTACAAAAATTCTGTAAATTACCAATGCTACAAAGCAGTTGTAGATTATTGGTATAGAAAAGATAAGGACTATCTTGAAAAACTTGCAAATACAAATAAACAAACAAGGGAAGTTGTCGATAAATACTATAATGAGGAGTATAATGGAAAGAAAAGAATGCTTTTTGATTTTTGGAAAATAGAAAAATATGTTTTTGATTTCATAGAAAAATACCCAAATAAAAAAGAAATCAAAAATGTAATTAAAAAAACTGAACAAAAATTTATCAAAAATTTTCCTTCTTCATTACAAGATGCAAAAAAGTCCTATTTGACAGAAAGAACTCCGGAAATAATAGGACTTAAAGAAAATAATCTTTTGACAAATAAATATTTTTTAGGATTTCATATAAATGGCGATATTCCTAAGGACATAAAAGCAATTTTGAAAAAGAAATATCCAGACAAAATAATGTTTGATGGAACAAAGATAAAAAAGATTTCTGAGTTGTAGGATTTTTATTTTAGCCAAAGAAAAAATTACGTTTAAC
>CAYYFK010000084.1:0-1048 GCA_964471565.1 Candidatus Woesearchaeota archaeon
GTTGGGCGTATACAGATTAGTTTTGATGCAATGGATGATTCTGGGTTCCAGAGAGAGCGAGGAGGCAGGCCAGGTGAATTTGAACAGTTATGCAATAATGTTAAAGCACTATTAAAGGTGCGAGATGGTAGAAAATATCCGAGTATAGCTGTAAGTTTCTTAATGCATAAAGGTAACTTTCATGAATTACCCAAAATGATTTCTTTTGCTGAGGATCTTGGTGTTGATCAGGTTGGCTTTCATAATGTAAATAACCATATGGATGAAAGTATGGAACCTTTGAGAAGGGATGATAAAGAAGTTACAGATTTACTAGATGCAGTAATGAAAAAAAAGTATAGGTTAGGAGTACTTTTACCCCCTTTGCTTGATGACAGTTTTAATATTTGTCTATCTCCATTTAAGGATATTTTTATCAATGATACGATGGAGATTTGTCCATGTTGTCATGTTATGGATTATTCCTACTCTAAATTTAATGGCGACCTGGAAACAAGTTGGAAAAATGAGCGATTAGATCAGTTTAGATTTGCATTTATGGAGAATAGATTGCCCCATGCTAATTGTAAAAATTGCCATAGGCGTTTTAACTTTTATGGTTCTTATGATATTGCAACTGGATGGTTGAAAGATAACTGGACAACTAATCAATTGCGCAAGATAGTGCGAGCATCACCTAAAATTTATAGGGTTGCTAACAAGGTTAGGAACTATATGAATGCTAAATTAAAAGAAAGTGTCAAGAAATAATAGAAGTGAAAAATTATATTACAATACTTTATAAGAGGTTAACTAGAAAAAAACAATACACTCTTGGAGAAAATGTAAAAATAAGGAAAGGCGTGGTATTAAGCGGTAATGTTGTTATTGGTGATAACACTATTGTAAATAACAATACAATTATTAAAGCCTCAGCCGGGAGTGCAAAAATAGAAATAGGTAAATTTTGCTCTATTGCACATGATATTTATATTTGTACATTTAATCACAATATAGTTACTCCATCTATATGGGGTACTTATGATAAAAGTGTTGAATATCATGATCT
>CAYYFK010000085.1:0-1038 GCA_964471565.1 Candidatus Woesearchaeota archaeon
ACGGCGAAGAGGAAATGACAGATGAAGAGAAAGAGGAAGAGGAGAGGTCGTAGGGGCGGAACGAAAGCTTATTTTACTAAAATACACCAAAATGCAATTGTAAAGTATGCTACCACCGCCGACCCGCAGGAAAGAGAGTTTTTATATATAAATTATATTGGACCAGTGTTTGACGAGATGGTTGACAAAATAGTTTATACATATAAATTTACCAACTTGCCAAATATCGATGATCTAAAGTCAGAGTGTAAAATCTGGCTAACTACTATTTTGAATAAATTTGATCCAGATAAAGGATCAAAGGCGTTTAGTTATTTTAGTGTAATAACAAAAAATTGGTTCATCCACAAAGTAAAGTATAACGCCAATCGAGCTAGCAAAGAAATTAACTTTGAGGACAATGAGTTCTCCAAGGAAATGAGCGCTCTCGTCTCTATAAACACTTATGTGCAAGATAGAGAAAAGCATGAATTTTGGGTATCCCTAAACCAGCAAATCGATATTTGGGAGGAAGATTCAGCAAAACCAAACGAAAAGAGGGTTGCGCAAGCGATTAAAATAATCCTATCAGAACCGGATGCGATAGAAATTTTTAATAAAAAAGCTATTTACTTATATCTAAGAGAGATAACAGGGTTGAACACAAAGCAAATTGTCAATAGTCTAAACAAGATAAGAGCAAAGTATAAAACATTTAAAATTGACTGGGATTCGGAATGAGCGATAAATTCACAAAACATTTAGAAGAGGCGATTACCAACATTCACGATGATCGGAAGATCGCAACCGAATTGTTGAGAGATGTCTCGGAATATATCGGGAAGAACAAAGAGAGGCACAAGGACGTGGGGCAAGTAGCGGCAAAGTATCTGGAGACACTTCAGAGATCTAACGAACAATTAGTCAAGCTAACTGGGATGCTACAGAAGATAGTGAAAGACGATTACGGAGCGCTATCCAAGGTGGATACAGATGAAATATTTGAATCTTTGGAGGGTACCGACTAATGACCGAGAGGACTGCAACTGTACCAGCAGG
>CAYYFK010000086.1:0-1010 GCA_964471565.1 Candidatus Woesearchaeota archaeon
AAAGAAGAATCATTAAGAAAGTCACAAGAGTTGTCATGGTGGCAAAGAATTTTAATTCTATTTGGATTTGTAGATGAAGATGGGGAACCTTCTGAAGGATAAATAATCAAAAAATATATAAACCTTATCAAGTTTTTTAGTTCATGAAAAAATCATTAATTGTTTTGATAGTTGTTGTTTTTATTGGAATTGGTAGTTATTTTGCTTTTTTTAGTGGTGATGGAATTCCTTTAAGTCAAAATTCTCAAATGGTTATTGGTGGTGCGGTTTATGCTCAACCCGGAAATCCGGTTACTTATGATAATCTTGCTAGCCAGTTATCCAATAATGCGATAATTAAGGATTTGCCGGACAATATGGATGTTATGTTCAGGTTTTATAGTTTTGAGGGAGGAAGTAGAATTTGGGGGAAAAGTTATATTTTGAAGCCTAGTGGAGCTTATGAGGGTTTTTTAGCGGATGCGGATTTAATTATTTATTTAGATTCTAAATATTTGGCTTCTTGGACGGATAGAAATTTTTGTAGTGTTGTTTCTACGGCCAACAGAAATGGGGATTTGGGTTTTGAGAGTTCTTTGTCTGAAATTAGTTTAGCTTGGAAATTTAGAAGTTTGATGAAACATAAAAGTTGTTTTGGTTATTGATTATTTTCCTAAGATTAATTCGATAATGTCCAAGTGTTTTAGTTGATGATCTTTTCCTATTGTTCTTTTTGTTTTTGCATCTACCGCTCTTATGAATTTATTTCCGAAATCAGTATGTAATCTGAAGGCGAATTCTAGTGCTGTTGTTCCTTCTTTCATTAGGAAACAGTCAGGTAGAACATTTCCATCAGAATCTTCTAATTTATTTACTCCACCGGGATGGATGGCAATTCTTTTTAGTAGTTTGAAAACTGCGGTGTCTATTATTTTCTGTACTCCTGTGAAATTATATTTAGATAAAACGTTATTTTTTACTAGCTCTAGACCTTTAGTTTGTTTTTCATTTAGTTCTTTTTTTATTTCGAA
>CAYYFK010000087.1:0-1004 GCA_964471565.1 Candidatus Woesearchaeota archaeon
GCTAGAGTTGATTTTCCTGAACCCGTTTCTCCGGCAATTAGAACTCCTCTTGCTTGTGCCTTTATTCTTTCTAGTAGAGTTTCTTCAATGTTGTAATCTTCTAGAGTTAGTTTTGTTATTGGTCTTATTGCGGTTATTTCTAGACCGTCTGATATTGGTTTTCTTACTATCACTATTCTATATTTTTTATATTGTATAACTGTTGAACCTGAACGTGAAATTTCTACAAATGATTTTGGGTCCATCTTTGCTTTTTCTACTATCTCTTTGGACATTGCATTTATTTTTTTGTAGTCTAGTTTCTTTCCAGTTTTTACTAGTTGCCAATTTCCGGGAGCCCCTCTTTTTGCTAGAGGAATGCAATCTTCTTTTAGATGAATTGACATAGTTGTTTTGTCAAAATATTTTTCTATGCTTAATTTTTCTTTTAGTGGAATGTGTTCTATGAATTTTACTTCTAAACCATATACTCTTGCTGATTCTGCTTGGACTATGTCTGCTGTTATTAGGGTTGCAGATTCTTCGTATGCTATTTGTCTTATTATTGCATCTATTTCTCCAGACTTTGCAAATTTAATTTGATCAGGAGTTGGTCTTGAGCCAGTAAATCTTAATTCTATTTTTCCTTCTTTTTTGTATTCTTGAAGTTTTTTTAATTCGTCTAATCCTAAGAAACCTATTTCTCTTCTTCTGTTTGCTTGTGCTTCTAATTCTGAGACTACGGCACTAGCTATAATTATTGTTCCGGAGATTTCGTTATTTTCTATTAATTCTGATATTTTTCCTTCTATAATTGCAGAAGTGTCTGGTACGTATACTTTCATAGTTTTATAGTTTGGAAATGTTTTTAAATATCTTTTTGTTTTAGATAGTATGAAAAAGTTGGTGATTTTGGTAGTTTTCTTAATTATCTTTAGTTCTATCTCTTTTGCTAAGGTTGTAGATATTCCTAAAGTTTCAGAAGGTAGTGGAGAAGAAATTCCTATTCCTATCGTTCAAGAAGA